>NZ_CP047023.1:1032918-1338336 GCF_009796765.1 Paraglaciecola sp. L3A3 | reverse complement strand
GATTCGAAAAGTTTTCCTCCAGCCACTAAACCTGCTGATGTATAGAGGGTAAAAAATAAAACTATAATAACTGCAGATACTATACGTATCTGACTTTTAGGTTTATCGAAGCGTTTGGCAAAAAACTCAGGAATGGTCAGTGAGTCATTAGCGACTGATGTATAAGCTCTTAATCGAGGAGCAACACATAAATAATTAACTAACGCGCCAAAGACTAAACCTATGGCAATAAAAATTGTTTCAAAGCCTGTGACAAACATAGCGCCTGGCAGCCCCATTAACATCCAGCCACTCATGTCTGAGGCACCTGCAGACAATGCAGTCACCTGTGGACTTACAGCTCTGCCGCCCAAAATATATCCAGAAAGGTCACTGGTTGAACGCCGGTATGCGAAGAGGCCGATGGCCAACATCAACAAAAAATATAGTCCTAAAGAGAAATAACTCATATCCGTCCGTTTATTAATTTGTGAAAAATTGAAGATGATGTAATTGGTTTAATTATAGCGGGGAGTATGAAAAAAAATCTAAAATTGTTCGAACAAAAAAACAGTTGAAGATCTGCTTTTTTGTGTATCAAAATACTTTTCATTTTACTCCGCGTTTAGTTAAACCATTCTTGTGAACTAATATTACAGCACTATTGATTCGTATTCTAACTATTTTTGGGTATTAATAACGCCAACTGGGTATAAAAACACTTGTTTTACAAAGATAAATGATAATAAACGGAAGAAATATTCCTTAGCACACTGCTACAAATTAGACTAATTACTCAACAAAAAAGCAAAAAATTGATTCTATGCAAATAATAATTAGCCGAAATATGATGCAAAATTTGTGTTTTTTGATAGAGTTCTCTCTGAATTATTTAAAGTAAAAATTATATGAAAAAATATGAAGAATTATTGGTATCGATGCGACGTATTATTCGTGCCATTGATTTATACTCAAAAAAACTGAGTAAAGAAAGCGGCTTAACTAGCCCTCAATTGATAGTAATGCAAGAAATTGCCGCCAATGATGGCATTATGGTCAAACAAATAGCAGAAAATATAAACTTAAGCTCTGCCACAGTGACCAGTATTTTAGACCGCCTTGAAGCTCGTAATTACGTAATTAGAGAGCGTTCAGTACAAGATAAACGAAAAGTTGGCTTGCATTTAACCCCTACAGGCCAACTGGCAATGCAGGGAGCTCCTACTCCTTTGCAAGAACATTTTATTAATCGTTTTGAAAAATTAGATGACTGGGAACAAACACAACTTATTGCCACTATGCAACGAATCGCAAAAATGATGGATGCTGAAGATATTGACGCAGCTCCGTTGTTAGAAGTGGGAACGATACACATGCCACCTTCAGCGACCAACAGCTAATACAAACTTCAAGTTCTGGTATTAGCTTCTCCCTGCCTAGCTTGAATGATTTTGGTCACCGCTTCGCTATAATTGCGGCTGACTTTAAGTTTTACTTGATCCCCTAAGTCCAACATACTTTCGTTATTCCTCAAAGGTTGAATACTTTTAACACTTTGTATATTGACCAAGGTAGACTTATGTATACGACAAAACATATTACTGTCTAATTCACTTTCTAAGCTTTTCATTGTGATACGCACAATAAAATTCTCAGCTGCAGTATGAATACACATGTAGTCACCTGCAGCATCGATCCAATTTATATCTGTCACGGGAACAAATACTTTTTCGTTATCTGAATTTTTAATCACTAATTCGTGGCGATAATTTGAAGGTAAAGGTTGAGAGGGGCTTTGTAACCATTCTTCTAACTCAGATATAGCTATGCCCGATGTTTCACCTAATGCTTTTAATAACCTAAACTTTTCACTATCTCTGTGTTTTGGAGTCAGTCTTTCT
Organism: Paraglaciecola sp. L3A3; assembly: GCF_009796765.1. Taxonomy (NCBI): domain Bacteria; kingdom Pseudomonadati; phylum Pseudomonadota; class Gammaproteobacteria; order Alteromonadales; family Alteromonadaceae; genus Paraglaciecola; species Paraglaciecola sp. L3A3. The sequence continues at coordinate 1,336,456 of NZ_CP047023.1, read as the reverse complement.
CTAACTCTGTCCATCGTTTTTTGTATCCGACCTAAATTAGCTGGTTTCATAATGTAATCGATGGCGTTCAATTCAAAAGCATCAAGGGCATACTCACTGTAAGCACTGACAAATACCACCATAGGCATCACATCTGCTTGTAAAACTTGTACTACTTCTAATCCATTCAGGCCAGGTAAACGTAGATCAAGAAATAACACATCAGGCTGCAAGGTTTGGCATAACTTGATGGCTTGATCTCCATCAGTGGCTTCGCCTATAACTTTTACATCTTGAATATTTTCTAAGCGTAAGCGCAAGCCTTCAATAGCTAAGGGTTCGTCATCAACAATAATGGCAGTAATAGAATTATGATTCATTTTTATGCAACTGACTAAATGGAAATGAGATATACACTTGTGTGCCTTCGGTTGAGTTTTCTATATTCAATTCACACTCTTGACTAAATAAAGTAGTTAGACGCTCTCGGGTGTTTTTTAAGCCTATCCCAAAACCATGATTTGACTTTACGCTTTCACCTTGACCATTATCTTCCACTAAAATAATTACATTTTGCTTTTCAAGTCTTGCCGAGACCAATATATGCCCTTTTTCTTTCCTTGTTTCTACACCATATTTTATCGCATTTTCAACAATAGGCTGCAAAAATAGAGTGGGAACTTCTGCCAACAAAGTGTCAGGAGCTACGTCAATTGTTACAGATAAGCGTTCACCAAAGCGGACTTTTTCTATAGACAAATATAAGTCTAATAAATTCAGTTCTTTTTTTAGAGTGCTTTTTTGCAAAGAGTTTTCATCTAATGAATATCTAAAAAAAGCACATAATTTATCTAACATTTCTGCCGCGACATCGTTATCTTTTTTATATATTAGAGTAGATATTGCATTCATAGTATTAAACAAAAAATGCGGATTTAACTGATAACGTAACATTTGTAACTGTGCATCTTTGGCGAAGGTTTGCGCCAACAATAACATTTCATGCTCTTTTTGCAGTTTAAGGTTATACAACATAATGAAAAATATTGCCGTCCAAATAAACATGGTCGATAAAGAAAATAAAAACCAGCCACCAAACTCCAGCATGCTCCATTGTTCGTACCACGCTTGGTTATAAACCACTGTTTTATATGAAGCCAGCTTAATAACATTAAATACAATACCTAACACTCCTGCACTACAAAAGCTTAGAAACAAGGTCTTTTTTAATGGTAAATGTACAATTTTCCGAATGAATAACCATTGCAGGTAACTTAATGCAAAACCACTAATCACTTCGATAGCGAGGTTTAACATTTGCCCTGATAGGTTAAAAGCAGGGTGATCTAACTGCGGGCGAATAATGGCAATAAAAACGACTAAAGCATAACCAATCCAACCACTAAACTGTAACGACCAAAACTGGAAACTTTGTTTAACAAAGGCTTGTTCACCTAATTCCAAGGTGTTTTTTTCTTCAATCTGCTGCATATTAATGGCTATTAAATTAAGTCGGATAACTAGGAATATAAAGTATTACACAATGTTATGTAACACATTCTTTTGCGACAACACGAGACAAAATTAGGACAAGATCAGAGCCCATTGATATTTTCTTGCTAAATTAAAAAAGGGTAATAACTTTTAAGATTATTACCCTTGATTAGCAATTAAAAATTGGAGTACTAACTGTGCCTAATGTCCTTCGCTAACCATATTGACAGTGTACTTAGGGATTTCTACCACTAAATCTTCATCTTGAATGATCGCTTGGCAGCCCAGTCTAGAATCAGGCTCTAAGCCCCAAGCTTTATCCAGCATATCTTCTTCTAACTCGTCACCTTCTTTTAAGGAGTCAAACCCTTCACGAATGACGACGTGGCAAGTAGTACATGCACATACTTTTTCACAAGCATGTTCGATACCAATGCCATTTTTTAAGGCTAAATCTAAAACTGACGTGCCTTTTTCACCTTCTAACACGGCGCCGTCTGGACACAATTCATCATTGGGTAAAAAAATTACTTGTGGCATTATTCGTTTCCTAATATTCGGTAAATTAAAGTCATTATATTTGGTCTACTGATTGACCAGAAAATGCATTTTTAATGGATTGATCCATTCTACGTTCTGCAAACACTTGGCTCAACTTATCTACTTTTTCAATCGCCACCTTAATCGCTTCTTTATCAGAACCTTTCGCTGTAGTTTGTAGCTCAGTTAAACCCGCTTCAATAATTTGTTTTTCTTCTGTACTTAACAATGCTGCAGCATCTGCATTCAATGCAGCCTGTAAGGTCTCATGTACCCTTGCCGCTTCTACTTGCTGTTCTTTTAACATACGCGCTTGCATATCTTGTTCAGCATTTTCCATCGAAGACTTAAGCATTTCGGCAATTTGATTATCTTCTAAACCATAAGAAGGTTTTACTTGAATTTGTGCTTGTACACCAGTGGATTTCTCCATAGCGCTGACACTTAATAAACCATCAGCATCCACCTGAAATGTCACCCTAATATGGGCAGCACCAGCAGCCATAGGCGGAATACCTTTAAGGGTAAACTTCGCTAATGAACGGCAATCTTTAATTAGTTCTCTTTCGCCTTGAACTACATGTACCATCATAGCGGTTTGACCATCTTTGAAGGTAGTAAATTCTTGTGCTTTAGCAATAGGAATAGTGGTGTTACGATGAATGACTTTTTCAGTTAAGCCGCCCATAGTTTCTATACCTAAAGACAAAGGTAATACATCTAATAACAGCATATCGCTATCGGGCTTGTTCCCTACTAGGATATCAGCCTGAATAGCAGCACCAATCGCCACAACTTTATCAGGGTCAATTGATGTGAGCGGCGTTGTCTGGAAAAACTCCCCCACTTGTTCGCATACATAAGGGACACGAGTTGAACCACCTACCATCACAACTTTTAAGATTTGTTCTTTTTCAAGTTCAGCATCTTTTAAAGCACGTCTACATGCACGTAAAGTATTCTTAACTAATGGCGCAATCAGTTTTTCAAAATCATTAATAGTCACAACAACTGACTGGGCTTGGTTGACATCATCTTCAAAAGTAACAGTCACACTAGACTCAGAACTTAATATTTCTTTCGCTTCTTTAGCTTTGTCTAATAATGTACGATGTAATCTTTTAGACAACTCACCAGTTAAATTTGTTTGTTGACGGATAAACTCGACCAAAACACCATCAAAATCATCACCACCTAAGGCAGAGTCGCCGCCAGTGGATAATACTTCAAATACACCTTTACTCAGACGTAAAATCGAAATATCAAAGGTACCACCACCTAAATCATAAACAGCAATAATACCTTCTTGGCCAGAATCTAAGCCATAAGCAATTGCCGCAGCAGTCGGCTCATTAAGCAAGCGTAAAACGTTAAGCCCAGCTAAAGTCGCAGCATCTTTAGTACCTTGACGTTGACTGTCATCAAAATAGGCTGGCACGGTTACTACAGCCCCTTGCAATTCATCTCCAAGAGTCACTTCAGCTCTTTGCTTCAAAGTGCTAAGTATTTCTGCAGAAACTTGCACAGGGTTCACTTCTCCTGAAACAACCTGCATAACGGGAGATAATGAAGAACCAGAAAATTGATAAGGCAAATTTGGATAAGCAGCTCGAATGTCTTCTACAGAGCGCCCTAAAAATCGTTTAACAGAAACGATGGTATTCACTGGGTCACTACTGGCTTGTTGAATAGCCTCTGCACCTACAATAGTACCTTGTGCAAGATAATGAACCACTGAAGGCAACAAATGTTGGCCAGCTGTGTCAGGTAAAGTTGATGCTTCACCACTACGAACGGTTGCGACTAAAGAGTTAGTTGTACCTAGATCGATACCCACTGCTAGTTTACGTTGATGAGGTACGGCACTTTGGCCAGGTTCAGATATTTGCAATAATGCCATGATTTAATTCGTTCTTTTTGTTTGAAGTTAAAAGTCGCTGAGTGCTTCTTCTTTTAGCTCTATTTCAGTACGCATCTTGTATAAGAATTTCAACTTACGGATCAACTCAGCCGCTTGTTGATTGGCTTCCTGCTGCAGATACGATTTTAACTGTGCTAATTCGCCGGAAATTTCTTGGCTAATGGCGCCATCTAAAGATTCAAGGGCATCTAAAGGTTCACTTTGTTGTTCTATCTCAGCTAATTCTTCACGCCATTCCATTTGTTGCATCAAGAATTGAGTATCTTTGATCGTTTGTTGTTCATGCTGAAGATCAATACCTCTTAACTCTAACAAGTACTCTGCTCTGCGCAGGGGAGACTTCAACATAGTATAAGCATCATTAACTTGTGCGTTTTTTTGCACTGCCAACAATTTTTCTTGTGAACTGCCACCTGCAAATTTATCAGGATGAGTTAAACGCTGAAGTGTTTGGTAGGTTTGAGAAACAGCTGCGAGATCAACATCAAAGGAAGCAGGGAGATTAAATAACTCGAAATAATTCATCAATTCTGATCAAATAAAAAATTAAACGTTAAAACTTTCACCACACCCACACTCACCATTAGCATTGGGGTTGGTAAACTGAAAACCTTCATTTAATCCGTCTTTAGTGAAGTCTAAATGAGTACCATCTAAATATACTAAGCTTTTACCATCGATAATAACTTTAATGCCATTATCTTCAAATACTTGGTCATCTTCATTAATTTCGTCAACAAACTCAAGTACATAAGCTAAGCCAGAGCAACCAGTGGTTTTAACACCCAAACGTAAGCCAATGCCAGATCCTCTATTTTCAAGAAAGGTACGGGCTCTTTGCGCGGCGGATTCAGATACTTTAATTCCCACTGGTTAACTCCTACTACAACTAATTATTTTTGACGGCTTTTATAATCTTCAACTGCTGCTTTAATGGCATCTTCAGCCAAAATTGAGCAATGAATTTTTACTGGAGGTAAAGCTAATTCTTCAGCAATATCCATATTACTAATAGCGGTAGCTTCATCCAATGATTTACCCTTTACCCACTCAGTAACCAAAGAACTAGATGCGATTGCAGAACCACAACCGTAAGTTTTGAATTTTGCGTCTTCGATAATGCCGTTTGCATCAATTTTAAGTTGCAACTTCATTACATCACCACAAGCCGGTGCGCCAACCATACCAGTCGCAATACTTGGGTCATTTTTATCAAAACCACCAACGTTACGAGGGTTTTCGTAATGATCGATTACTTTTTCACTATAAGCCATTGTCTTTACCTCAATGTATATGGGCTAAAACATGTTAACCCATCAAAATTTTAAATCTGTTACTTCGCTTTGCCAGTTTAGTGGTGAGCCCACTCAACTGTACTTAAATCGATACCTTCTTTGTACATGTCCCACAGTGGAGACATTTCACGCAACTTATCAATAGCGTTACGAATAACACCCACTACATAGTCAATTTCTTGCTCTGTAGTAAAACGTCCGATAGTAAAACGAATCGAACTATGGGCTAACTCATCGTTTAATCCCAACGCTCTTAAAACGTATGATGGCTCTAAACTAGCTGAGGTACAGGCTGAACCTGAAGACACAGCCATATCTTTTAATGCCATGATTAAAGATTCACCTTCAACATAAGCAAAACTTACATTTAAGTTACCAGCAATTCTATGTTCCATATCGCCATTAACGTACACAGCTTCAATGTCTTTAATGCCATCATATAAGCGGTTACGTAAAGCTAATATTTTTTTGTTTTCTGCTACCATTTCTTCTTTGGCAATACGGAATGCTTCACCCATACCAACAATTTGGTGTGTAGCCATAGTACCTGAACGCATACCACGTTCATGTCCACCACCATGCATTTGAGCTTCTAAACGAATTCGTGGTTTACGTCTAACGTACAAAGCACCAATACCTTTAGGGCCATATGATTTGTGAGCAGAAAAAGACATCAAATCAACTTTTAAAGTTTGTAAATCAATATCTACTTTACCGGTACTTTGTGCAGCATCAACATGGAACAAAATTTTACGTTCACGACATAACTCACCAATTGCTGCGATATCTTGGATCACACCAATCTCATTATTTACATGCATAATACTAATCAAAATTGTATCTGGACGGATAGCCGCAGTTAGCTTGTCTAAATCCACTAAGCCATTAGGCTCAGGATCTAAATAAGTGACTTCGTATCCTTCCCGCTCTAGCTGACGACAAGTATCTAATACAGCTTTATGCTCAGTTTTAAGGGTAATAAGGTGTTTGCCTTTTTTACCATAAAAATTAGCCGCGCCTTTAATCGCTAGGTTGTTAGACTCTGTTGCACCAGAGGTAAATACTATTTCTCTTGGATCGGCATTCACTAAATCAGCAATTTGATTTCGAGCAATATCAACAGCTTCTTCAGCAACCCAACCAAACTTATGTGATCTTGATGCTGGGTTTCCAAATACACCTTCAGTGGTCAAACATTCAGCCATTTTGGCTGCCACTCTAGGATCAACAGGTGTAGTTGAAGAATAATCCAAATAAATTGGAAGCTTAAGTTCGCTCATTTTTTACTCCGCTTATAACTGTAAACTGATATTAATATCAGTCGACGCTATATGATTAAGATGTTTATTTTTGTCTTGTCGATTGGCAATGGTTTTCACGTCATGTTGCTTCATCAATTCACCTAATGTGATACCATCAAGAAACACGCTAATTCTCTCGCTTAATCCTTCCCATAGGTTATGAGTTAAGCAACGCTCTCCTCCTTGACACCCACCCTGCCCTTGGCATTTAGTGGCATCTACAGATTCGTTCACCGCTCGTATTACTTCACCTATTGATATTTCACTTGCTTCACGACCTAACTTATATCCACCGCCAGGCCCACGAACACTATCAACCAAGTTTTCACGGCGTAACCTTGAAAACAATTGCTCTAAATATGAAAGCGAAATTTCTTGGCGCTCAGAGATATCAGCTAATGAAACAGGCCCACGCTGAGAATGTAAAGACACATCCAGCATAGCTGTAACAGCATAACGACCTTTAGAGGTTAATTTCATAACGTAACCCAAGACAAAACTTGAGATAAGTTTCACATACCCGACTAATTTAGTCAAGTATTTACCCTACTAAATTAGTCAAGTACTTGTAACTAGATATCAACTAAATATGTGGGTCAAATGCTTCACTAGCCTTTTGAATATCTTTGACCATTTCATTATCAGTAAAATCATCCAGCTCTAGGTTAGGCAATGACTTACCACACACTGTGCCACCCATTTTATTAATCTCTTTACACATCTCTTCCACTTTAGTGTCAATTAGATGTACGTGATCAACCATCACACCAATAGCATGAGCAATAGGATCTGGATTATCTGTTGCCACCGCATAGGCATCGAAACCATATTTTTCAGCAATTTTTTCTCTATGCCCGTTAGTTGGTGCATCAGGTTTTTTAGTTTGCACTACAACTCGCCCTGGAATACCGATAACCGTAGCCCCCTCTGGCACATCCCTCACTACCACAGAATTTGAACCTACTTTGGCACCTTTATGCATTGTGATAGGCCCAAGTACTTTTGCCCCTGCCCCTACAACAACATTATCTTCTAGGGTAGGATGTCTTTTACCAGCTTTCCAGCTAGTGCCACCTAAGGTCACTCCGTGATACAAGGTTACGTCATTGCCAATTTCAGCAGTTTCACCAATGACCACACCCATGCCATGGTCAATAAAAAAACGGCGTCCTATAGTCGCGCCTGGATGAATCTCAATACCAGTTAACCAACGAGAAAAAGTAGATAAAGATCGCGCTAACCAATACCAGTTATTCTTCCATAACTTGTGACTAACACGATGAAACCAAATCGCATGTAATCCAGGATAGTTAGTTAAAATTTCAAATGTATTACGGGCCGCGGGATCTCGGTGATATACACTTTTCACATCTTCTTTTATTGTTTCAAACATGATTAATCTTTTTGTTTAGAAATTTTATCTACCGACGCTAAGATACCTCGTAAGATATTTAACTCTTGGCTCTCTGGTCGAGCTCGATTAAACAAACGGCGTAATTTGGTCATTACCATGCCCGGATGTTTAGCCACAATAAAATTAGTTTTGACTAAGGTTTGCTCTAAATGGCTATAAAACCCTTCTAAGTCTTCAGACAAAGGATATTCATTTTCAGAAATTTCATCCGCTTGTGGGTGACGTGTGGCATACAAATAAGCCATACGCACTTCATAACATAAGGTCTGGACCGCTGCCGCTAAATTCAATGAGCTGTAATCGGGATTAGCAGGAATACATACATGGAAGTGACATTGTTGTAATTCTTCATTACTCAGACCATTGTTTTCGCGACCAAACACTAAGGCAACAGGAAAATTAGGCACTTCACTAATCAGCTTTTCACCACATTCTCTGGGCTCTAACATAGGCCAAGATAAAGTGCGAGACCTTGCACTGGTCCCTATCACTAATCCACAATCGGCCACAGCTTCAGCTAAAGTTGCGACTGTTTTAGCATTAGCTAATACATCACCAGCCCCCGCAGCCAATGCACTAGATTTGCCGTCAGGGGGCGAAATAGGGTCAACCAAAACAAGTTGGCTTAAGCCCATAGTTTTCATAGCCCTAGCAGCAGAACCGATATTACCCGTATGAGAGGTGTTTACTAATACAACCCGAATATTTTCTAACATAGGCACTTCCCAAGACCACAAATTTCTGGGCGCGGATAATAGCACAAATCTATTGGTTATTTAGCCCATGTAAATTAACTTAATTTGATCTTATATATTCTATTTATCAGCTTAGGTAAAAATTCCCCCAATATTTCGCAAAATCATCAGATAAATAGCTACAATTGCGTAGATAATTTATTGCGCCATAACAATTTAATTCAGATTATGATTGCTTAATTCATGGGCTTTGGTAAACTTCGCGGCGATTTTTTGTTCGACTTTTAAACAGTCGGGCTATATTTAATGTTCTTTTAAAATTGGTGGTTTAACTATGCATCCTATGCTGAATATAGCAGTACGTGCCGCGCGTGTCGCTGGCAACATCATTGCCAAAGGGTTTGAAAATCAAACCGACTTATTAACCCAAGCTAAGGGTGACAACGACTACGTAACTCGTATCGACAAAGAAGCTGAACAAGCTATTATTCACAAGATCAAACAATCTTTTCCTGACCACTGTTTTGTTGGCGAGGAAGGTGGTGTAGTTGAAGGTACTGATAAAGATTATAAATGGGTGATTGACCCATTAGACGGTACCACCAATTTTATCAAAGGCATCCCTCACTTTGCCGTTTCTATTGCCTTATTATATAAAGGTCGTCTTGACCAAGCCGTTGTGTTTGACCCTATCCGTGGTGAATTATTTACCGCAAGTAAAGGTGCTGGGGCACAACTTAATGGTTTTAGAATCCGCTCCAGCAAAGCCAAAGAATTAAGCCAAACTATTTTAGCCACAGCTTTTCCATTTAGAGATAAAGCAAAATTTGCTCAATTCCAAGAGAGTTTTAGCAACATTTTTATGCAAGCTGGCGATATTAGACGTTCAGGTTCAGCTGCATTAGATCTAGCTTATGTTGCTTCAGGCCGTTATGACGGTTACTGGGAACAAGGTCTTAAACCTTGGGATATTGCAGCAGGTGAACTTTTAGTCAGAGAGTCTGGCGGATTAGTCACTGATTTTTCTGGTGGAAATGATCCTATGCATAAAGGTGAAATCGTTGCAGGTAGTCCTAAAATCGTGCAAACATTGGTTAAACACTTAAAATAACAAAACACTTAGTTGAATAAACAAATTTTTGTTTGTTTATTCAACTATATAGAAGCACATCTAAAACTTTCATAGTACTTTAGTCGTGATAGGGGCGCCTTAATTAGGCTCAACTGTTGACCTTAATATTTAGCCCCGTATAGAATAAACTTAATATCTTTATAATAATAATTACAAAAGTCGGTGACCCATGTCTACCCAAAGTTTTGAGGACAAGTTAAAAGAGTTACGTAATCTTTTTATCTTCACTTTGCCTGATAATATTGCAAGTATTATTACCAAATGGCAGCAGCTGCAAATACAGTGGGATCTCGAAAATGGAAAATCATGTATATTTGCATTACATAATTTGAAAGGTTCCAGTGGCACTTTAGGCTATGATGAAATCAGTAACGCTATCGGTCATTGTGAAAACCTTCTTAAAACTATAATTAACAACAAAACGGCTCCTACCGATTCAGATTATCTAGAAATAAATCAACAATTTTTAATTATAGATAAAGCCAAACAGGCCCTACTCATAAAGGGAAAACAACCCACCGAACGCCACGAAATCAATCCCCCAACTGTTAAATTTCGGCCAGCGTCTCCACAAACTGAAGATATTAATGTTTTAATAATTGATGACGTTCCTTCCACTGGTGAGGTAATGAAAAAACAATTAACTGAGTTTGGTTTTAATACTAGCTTAGTACCGTCTTTGCATGCAGCAAAATCACACCTGCAAAAGGCAATTGTTCAATTAGTGATTGTTAATCTCGTTATCGCAGATTGCACAACAAATGAAGTTTTTAATTTCATAGCAGAATGCGAAACAAATAATATCCGTACTTTTATCATATCAGAGCAAGACAATTTTGAATTACGATTAGCGGCAGTTTCTGCCAATGCCAGTAATTACATTCTTAGACCTTATCAAATCACTAATTTAGTTTACAAAATGAGAAGTGCTTTATATCTAGATCTAGTTAGACCTTTTAAAGTCCTTTTAGTGGATGACCAATCTTCAGTGGCTAGTTATTTTAAGTCGACTTTAGAACAAAACAATATGGAAGTTAAAATACTATTAGATGGTACCAAGGTATTAGAATCTTTAACTGAGTTCGAGCCAGATATCTTTTTACTCGACTTACATATGCCCAAAGTAAATGGCATAAAATTAGCTAAAGTTATTAGGCTAATAGAAAAATATGATTCTATTCCAATTGTATTTTTAACCTCTGAAAATACGATCCAAATAAAATTAGATGTGCTTGAAGTAGGGTGTGACGATGTCATTTCGAAAAACATTCCCCCCGATAGCCTTATTAAACAAATTATGAGCCGCTTAAAAAGAGGGAAAACGCTTAGGTACTTAAATAGTCGAGATAGTTTAACGAGCTTACTCAATCATGGCCAAATCATGGAAGCTACTGAAAATGCTCTACAAACTGGCATTCGCCGTGGTACTTCAACAATTATAGTCATGGTTGATTTAGATCATTTTAAAGCAGTTAATGATAAATATGGTCATGCATCAGGCGATAAAGTTCTAATTGGCTTGTCTCAGTTATTTTTACAACATATACGTTCAACTGACTACATAGGACGTTACGGCGGTGAAGAGTTCTTATTAGTGTTCCCTGATTCAAGTTTACACGCTATCCAACAAAAAGTTGAAAACATAAGAAATATATTGTCGACAATTCAATTCAAACATGAAGACATTAATTTTAACGTCACCTTAAGCGCAGGCATTGCCTGTTCAGATAACTTTGAGTCGTCAATGCCTAAGATATTACTGGCAGCCGATAAAGCTTTGTATAAAGCGAAAGAAAGCGGCAGAAATAATGTCCAATTAGCGACATTGCCAACCATCTAAACCAAAGTAATGTGTCTACTGAGCGAAGTCTTGGTGAAACTTATCTACATCTGTCACAGACTGAGAATTTTCAAAATGAACATATTTTTCAGTGGCAAAATTATGACCGCGTAATTGCAGCATTAAACGGCCAAAGGTGTCATCTGCTTCAATATTTCGGTACAAGTTAATCACGTCTTCTTGTTGTAGTTTGCTCAACTCCTGAACTAGTTTAGCTTTACTATCAAAATCAAAATTATGCTGGCGCCAATCCTCGAGCACACTAACTACTTCTGAAGTTAGGTTTTTTGCAGATTGTTGTAATTCAGCTAATACACTGTTTTTTACTTGCTTAAATTTACTGCTAGGCATATTTATTAAGTCTTCGACGAAGTTTGCTCTAAAAAGCTTTATTCGTTCATATATATCGGCTAAACCTTTCACCGGTGACTGAATATAATATCCCAATAATAGTTGTTCATTGATTTTCTGACTAAAAAATCCTAAAGCGTATGCTAACTGCTCTTCGGTTCTGATCTGCTCAAACAAAGCAGGTTGGATTATTTGATTTAATACCTGAGCCGCAGCAAAATCCGCTAATTTTAGGGGCATCAAATAAGTGTCTGCCATGGCGACATCGCTCATATTAATATCTTCTTGCCAATTGAATACTTGGCCAGCTTTTACTGCTAACTCTGGGGACAAATAGAAGGAAGAAAACTGACGATTAACTGGCAAATTAGCCAGCACTAAATTTGCGACCTCTTTACTCTGCTGTTCGTTGTAATTACCAAATGCCAAAATATTCACATTAGCCGTTATTAATAACTCGTCCCTAAACCTTACTAATTCCTCTAAAGTAATACTGTCAACTTCTTGTAAAATCTTACTATCGCTGTAATTATCTAAATTCAGTACTTTTCGATATTTTGGAAATAACTGATCTAACAAAATTTGTTTTTTACTACTTTCAATGGCCGATTTAATACTAGCAATATGATTGGCTAACTCTTGTTCTGTTAATGTAAATGCTAGCACCTGCTGCAAACACCTTTCTATTAAAGCCATTTGTTGATCAGTAAATCCACTTACCGTTATAGACAAGCCATTTATAATATCTAAATTAAGTCCCATACCGGCTATATAAGCTTCTGACTGTAACTCTGTGAGCTGCTGCATGAGGCCCCGTTTCAAGATATTGGATAACACTTGGTTTCTGGCGGTTTTTTTACTCAAACCAGTATTCATTGCAATAAAAAGTAACCCTTTAGGTTCCACAAATAATGCAGAATGAGCTAAATGTAAACTCACTCCCGGCTCGGCGATTAACTGTTTAGGTTTACCAGTCAAGACTGCTGGTTGCAACTCAAATCTGGAGGGCATCAGTTTATTTTCTCTTGGCAAGTTGAGATTATAATTAGCTGCGAGCTGATGCCAGTTTTCTAGGATCTCAGGGGTCATTTCCGAAACTGAATATTGTCCCTCGAAAAATAACATATCCTTGTCGACGGGCTGGTCTTTATCAATATATAAAACTCGAGCTTTAGACAAATCAAGCTGGTCTAATACTCGATAAATAGCCGAGGGCTCAAACCTTTGGTATGCGTAATCACTGCTCAGTACATATTCTACCGGTACATTTTGTAAGTTAGCGGCAATTTGCATAGCATAATCGTAGTCATTCGATTTCTCCTTAAACCTAAAACTATTATTCAACGATTGTTTAATTTCATTAAAGTATTTTTTATCTACACCTTTTTGTTTCAGTAATGTTAAGTATCCCCAAACGGCCCCCATCACTTCATCACGGTGATTAACGCCACTCTCAGTTAAATCAATATATAGGGTTAAATCCCCCGCATTAAGGTATTTGTCTGCATCATAACTTGAGTATACGGCTTCACTAAATCCTGCATCTCTCAATACTGATGCAAGTGCACCTGGCATCTCATTACTCAGTAAATACTCTACATAACCATTCGGTTTAACAGCAAATTCATCATTATTATTGGCAATTACAAATTTTATTTGCAACTGTCTCATATCAGTCTGTGGTACATAATGAATAATTTTATTTAGATGTTTAGGTTGAATAACGGGCGTGATAATTTGTGGTCTATCTGTATTTTTGTTGGGTATTTTAGAAAAATATTGGCGAGCTAATGTTTTCATTTCGCTAATGGATAATGCACTTATTAAAGTGCCTTTCATTAAATTTGCCGAATAGTAAGTATCATAAAACTGTACTAGAGCATCTTGAAGACTCTGTGTCTGACTATCTTTTAATGATGCTAAATTGCCCCAGTTAAACCTAGCAATGGGGTGACTAGGATTGAGTGTTAATCCATTAAGTTGTTCTAAAATCACCCAATCATTTGGACTTTTCATGGTCCATTCAGAATGTACCGCATGACGCTCTTTATCTGCATATTTAGGGTCTAAATTTGCTTCATAAAAAAAGCCACTAAAACGTGCAAGTAGTTGTTCAAATGCGTCGTTATTAACTGCCACCATGTAATTAGTGTGATCTAGCTCAGTATAAGCATTTTGTACCCCACCATTGAGACTGACAAATTCAGCATAACCACCCACTTCAGGATAGCTTTTGGTGCCCATGAACAACATGTGTTCAAGATAATGTGCTAAGCCGGCAAACTCTTTTGGTTCTTGAAAAGATCCAACTGCAACGCTTATAGCAACTGCGGACTTTTCAATACTAGGATCGGATACCAAAACAATTTCTAACTGATTATCAAGAATGATCGAATCGTACTGTCGATTATCGTTAGGGCTTTTAACAATAGACGTTTGCGGAATTGGTTTGCTAGATTCTTCAGCAACATAATTGGTTGTCGTACAAGCAATAAACAGCAGGCTAATGATAAATAAAAATACATACCTTAACCTACATGAAATTGATAAACCCATTCACCTTTGTCCTTAAAACTTTTTGTTCATAGAATTAGAAATATACCTGAACATAAATGAATGAGTAGTTAAATTTCAGACAAAAAAAACCAGCATCAATTGATGCTGGTTTTATACAAGAATTAACTCTTTTAGATTAAAGCACAGCGTCTTGGTCAGCGCCTTCTTTTTCTATCTCTGTTGGCATTAAGTCTTCTTTACTTATACCTAAGGTTAAGGCCACTAAACTTGCCACATAAATGGAAGAATAAGTACCAATTACCACACCAAATAATAATGCGGTTGCAAAACCATGAATAGTCGCACCACCTAAAAAGAACAAAGCCAATAATACTAAGATAGTCGTTAAAGAAGTCACAATCGTCCGGTTTAAAGTTTGTGTCAAAGAAATATTGATGATTTCTTCAGCTTCACTTTTCCGTACTTTGCGAAAGTTTTCGCGAATTCGGTCACATACAACTATGGTGTCATTCAGTGAATAACCAATGACAGCTAACACAGCAGCGAGTACTGTTAAGTCAAATTCCAATTGAAAGACTGAAAACAGACCAAGAGTAATAATCACATCGTGAGTTAACGCAGCTACAGAGCCTAGCGCAAAGCGCCATTCAAAACGTAAAGCAACATAGATTAATATGCACAAAAGCGCCACTAACATTGCTAAGCCACCTTGTTCTGTCAGCTCTTCACCAACACTAGAACTAACATAAGAACTACCACGCATTTCAGCTGTGGCATCAGCTTCACGTAACACTTTAAGAGCTGCATCTCCTAACTCAGAAGGTTTAACACCTTCACGAGAAGCTAATCGGATCAATACATCTTGGCTACTACCAAAATTCTGTACCACGGCATCTTTAAAATCAGAGTTTTCGAGTTGGGTACGAATTTGATCTAAGTCAGCCGCTTGTGTATAGCCCACTTCTATCTGTGTACCACCAGTAAAATCTAAGCCCCAATTTAGTTGGTTCACGGCTAAAGAAACAATAGAGCCTAAAATCAACACAATTGACAAAATTGCTGCTGGTGTTTTCAGTGACATAAATGACACTGTTTCTTTCATATTTAATATTTGCATCAATAGACTCCTATATCGACAACTTGGTTAGGCGTTTTCCGCCCCACCATGCGTTCACTATTGCACGAGTCACTATGATCGCTGTAAACATCGAAGTGGCGATACCTATCATTAGAGTGATGGAGAAGCCTTTAATTGGTCCTGTACCAATAGCAAACAAAATTAATCCTACTAAGAAGGTGGTAATGTTTGCATCTAAAATAGTAGAGAACGCACTATCGTATCCATGATGAATGGCCTGCTGCGGACTACGTCCTTCTGCAAGTTCTTCTCGAATACGTTCGAATATCAGCACATTAGCATCAACGGCCATACCTACAGTTAAAACAATACCTGCCATACCCGGTAAACTGAGCGTAGCTCCAGGGATCATAGACATAATACCGACTATCATCACTAAATTTAAAGTAAGAGCGATATTGGCGACAAAACCAAATTTTTTGTAGTACACCAGCATAAATACTAATACAGCAACAAAACCCCAAATAATAGCCTGCATACCTAGATCAATGTTTTCTTGGCCTAAACTGGGTCCGACTGTACGTTCTTCAATAATTTGCACAGGTGCAATCAATGCTCCAGCTCTAAGTAATAATGCAAGGTCATGTGCTTCTTTAGGTGAATCTAAACCAGTCGTCTCAAACTGATTACTAAACACACCATTAATTGTCGCTACACTGATAACGTTACGTTTTGCTTCAAATATCAATTTATCATTCGCATCACGTTCGCCCGTAGCTTTATATTCAATGAACACCACGGCCATAGGTTTACCCACCGCACGTTTAGTGAAGTTAAGCATTTTAGCTCCACCTTTTGAGTTCAATGAAATAGATACTTTAGGCATACCATTTTGGTCAACACCACTATTAGCATCAATAATTTCACTACCTTTAACGATAACTCGCTTTTTAAGTAGTTGTGGGCCACGTTTTTCGTAAGGTAACAATTCTGAACCAGGGGGAACTCGACCATTTATTGCATCACGCACATCATGATCAATATCCACTTCACGATATTCTAAAGTGGCGGTTGCATTCAAAATTTCTTTAGCTTTCGCCGTATCTTGAATACCAGGAAGTTGCACAACAATACGGTCTGGACCTTGTTTTTGCACTGTAGGTTCTGCGACACCTAATTGGTTTACACGATTGCGTATAATGGTAATATTTTGTTTTACCGCATAATCTCGTGTTTCTTTCAGTTTTTGCTCAGACATAGAGACTGAAATAATTAGGCCACTTTTTTCATTAAACACTAAATCACGGTTACGATTTTTTAAGAAGAAATCCGCTTTGTCTAAGGTTTCTTGATCACGGAAATAGATATCAACACCATCATCCATTTGTTTAACTGTACGGTAACGTATACCTTCTTCACGTAAAGCAGTTCTAAAGTCACCGACCATATCTTCGTAAGACTTTTCTAACGCTGATTTCATGTCCACTTCCATTAAGAAATGTACACCACCTCGAAGATCTAGACCCAACTTCATTGGCACGCCACCTAGAGCTTCTAGCCACTCAGGAGTATCAGGTGCAAGGTTCATAGCGACAATATAGTTTTCACCAAGAGATTTTTCGATTCTTTCACGGGCAACTAATTGACTATCAGAGTCATTTAAACGAACTAAAATTTGCCCATCTTCAAATTCAACTTTTTTAGTTGAAATATTAGCCGCAGCTAATTCACTTTTAACTTGAGACACTGTTGATTCGTTAACAACAGCATTTTTACTAGCGGAAATCTGCACGGCGTGGTCTTCACCGTATAAATTAGGAGAGGCATACAAAGCACACATGCCGACCACAAAGATCACCAAAAAGTACTTCCATAGCGGAGTTTGGTTTAACACAAAAAATTCCTTCCGTTTATATGACAAAAGGGCTTAAATATCTTAAAGAAAATTCTTTAAAAGTTAAGCCCCTCAAACATCAATGACTTAAATAGCCTTCATAGTACCTTTAGGTAATACAGCTGAAATCGCTGATTTTTGTACCACTATATTAGTGCTGTCATTTAAGCTTAATTCAACAAAATCTTTTTCTTCAGATACCTTAGCAATTTTGCCAACCATGCCGCCTTGGGTTAACACTTCATCACCCTTACTCAACGCAGACACCAAGTTTTTATGCTCTTTTACACGTTTAGCTTGTGGACGATAAAGCATGAAATAGAAGATCAAACCAAACACACCCAACATGATCAACATTTCAAAACCGCCACCTGCAGCGCCACCTGGAGCAGCTTGTGCGTGTGCATCTGATATAAATAAACTCATAATTACCTCTTTAGTTAGTTATTTTTTAATTAGTACCACTTATTATGATAAAGGGGGTACTGGCAACTCTTTTTGACTGTAAAAATCTGCAACAAATTCATCTAGCTGATTAGCCGCGATTGCATCACGTAAACCCTGCATAACTCTTTGGTAATAACGCAAGTTATGAATAGTATTTAACCTAGCACCAAGTATCTCGTTACATTTATCCAAATGATGTAGATATGACCGAGAATAGTTTTTACAAGTGTAACAATCACATTTATCGTCTAAGGGTCCAGTATCTGTCTTATGTACAGCATTACGGATTTTTACCACACCATTAGTCACAAACAAATGACCGTTACGGGCATTTCGAGTTGGCATCACACAATCAAACATATCGATTCCACGGCGCACCGCTTCAACTATATCTTCAGGTTTGCCTACACCCATTAAATATCTAGGCTTATCTGCGGGAATTTGATCTGTAGTGTGATCTAATACCTTGATCATTTCTTCTTTTGGCTCGCCAACAGACAAACCACCTATGGCATATCCGTCAAAACCAATTTCCTCTAGCCCTTGTAGAGAGACATCACGCAAACCTTCGTACATACCACCTTGAATAATACCAAATAAAGCAGCTGGACTATCGCCATGCTCATCTTTACTTCGTTTAGCCCAGCGTAAAGAAAGCTCCATTGAAACACGAGCTTCACTTTCTGTAGCTGGGTAAGGTGTACATTCATCGAAGATCATCACAATATCTGAGCCAAGATCACGCTGTACTTGCATAGACTTTTCAGGCGTTAATAATATTTTTTCACCATTAATAGGTGAACGAAAGGTCACGCCATTTTCAGTGATTTTGCGAAGTTCGCCCAAGCTAAATACTTGAAAGCCACCTGAATCGGTTAAGATTGGTTTGTCCCAATGCATAAAGTCATGTAAATCGCCATGTTGTTTGACGATTTCAGTTCCAGGACGCAACATTAAGTGAAATGTATTACCCAAACAAATATGCGCGCCTGTCTCTTTCAATTCTTCAGGTGTCATACCTTTCACAGTACCGTAAGTACCAACTGGCATAAAGGCGGGGGTTTCTACCACCCCACGCTCAAAAATCAAACGTCCTCGACGAGCTTTACCGTCGGTATTTTCTAACTCAAATTTCATTAATATATCCTAGTGCAAACAGCTAATTTACGTAGAACACGTTTTTAGCAGCACCCTACCTATAAAAGTCGAAGGATTATATACGAAACTAGCACCAATCAATACTAATAAGTGCCCTCAGAAATAGATTTTAAAGGTGTAAAACATGCCTTCAATAAATTACTACTAAAGCAATTAGGTTAAGCTAAACAAGATAAAGGGTGAGTAACGTCAAAACAGAAAGGCTAGTCAACCTGAATACTGGATAAGCCGAACCTCTCGATAACGATTTTTTGTGCCTAGCGGCGCTGGATTGTCTAGCAATAACACGTTATTACGTACGACAATCCGCCTTGCTATACCCAAAAATTTCGTCACCGAGTAAGCATTCATGTGAGGTGAAGTGGGTAAATATTATTAAGTTATTGAATTGTAAAGATAAATTAAGATTGGACGATACTTCTTATCCAGAACTCAGGTTAGTCATTAAATTTAACACTAATTGGTTTTTTATATTTTATTGAGTATCGACTTATGTACCCTGCACAGTCATTTTCTTTCAGGCAATAAAAAAGCCGCTTAATTGCTTAAGCGGCTTCGTTATATGGCGTCCCCAAGGGGATTATAAAATACGTCCTTGTATTTTACCGCTTCGCGGCCGTGCTAAAGCACGTTCAAAAATGTTCCAGACATTTGTACTCGGGCTATCCATGCCCTCGCCACTTCGCGGCCGTGCTAAAGCACGTTCAAAAATGTTCCAGACATTTTTGTCGAACCGACAGGGGTTCTCACCCCCTTGGGTCATCATTTTCTTTCAGGCAATAAAAAAGCCGCTTAATTGCTTAAGCGGCTTCGTTATATGGCGTCCCCAAGGGGATTCGAACCCCTGTTACCGCCGTGAAAGGGCGGTGTCCTAGGCCTCTAGACGATGGGGACAAAAACTTCTTTTATCGAAACGAGTTTCGATAAACTTTGTAAAGAAAAGATGAGTCTGCGAATCGCGTAACCTAACTTTTTATGCTCTACAAAAAGAACTTCTTATCAAACTATATACTCATTGGCCTAGGCGGTAATGAATAATCCTTGTTTTGACACTTAAATCACATCCTGTGATTTAATCAATATGGCGTCCCCAAGGGGATTCGAACCCCTGTTACCGCCGTGAAAGGGCGGTGTCCTAGGCCTCTAGACGATGGGGACAACAATTTTCTTATCAAAGCTCTGCTTTGATAAATTGTTGTTAGGAGAAGTGAGCCTGCGAACTAAGCGGCATTATCTTTTCCGAACAACTAAAAATATTGTCTACGATAAATAAAACACTTAAGGCATTCATTTATCTGTCTTATCATTTTATTTACTGGCCTAGGTGGTAGTAAATAATCCTTGATATTGGTGGAGCCAGGCGGGATCGAACCGCCGACCTCTTGCATGCCATGCAAGCGCTCTCCCAGCTGAGCTATGGCCCCTAATCAATTAAAGCTAAAGCCTTATTTGAATAACTGGGTGTCATTCCGTGACAGCGGGGCGCATTCTAGGCACCTCCCCTTTTCATGTCAACGATTTTTTTAAAAATTTTATCTGTTTGCTATATATTTGAGCGCTTTGGTTATACGTTGTTCAATTTCAGCCTGATTTAGCAGATTTAAGGTCACATCTAAAGAAGGTGAATTACCTGATCCTGTCACCGCAACTCTTAAAGGCATACCCACTTTTCCCATACCTACGCCTAATTCTTCAGCAGTTTGATCAATAGCCTGATGAATTGTTTCTGGATTCCACTCAGAAAGTGCAGATAATTTAGTTTGCACTAGCAATAAAGCTTCTTTTGCCACGGGTCGTAAATGTTTTTTTGCCGCTTTTTCATCAAAGTTCTCATAATCTTGATAAAAATATGCACTGATGGAGGCTAATTCTTTTAAAGTTTTCACTCTATCAGCCTGTGCAGTAATCACGTCTTCCAATGCTGGCCCATTAGATATATCAATACCTTGCTGTGCAAAGTGCCATTTAGCATGCTCAGCCACTTCGCTAGCAGGTAACGTTTTAATATAATGTTGATTTAACCAAATTAACTTATCTGTGTTAAATGCCGAAGCTGACTGGCCGATTGCATCTAAACTAAACAACTCAATCATTTCATCCACAGAAAATATTTCTTGATCGCCGTGAGACCAACCCAAACGTACTAAATAATTCAATAAAGCTTGAGGTAGATATCCATCATCACGAAACTCCATTACGCCGACCGCATTAGTTCGTTTAGATAACTTTTTACCATCGTCACCCAAAATCATAGAAACATGGGCATATTCAGGGATAGGCGCACCTAAAGCCTGTAATATATTAATTTGCCTAGGCGTATTATTAATATGGTCTTCGCCTCTCACCACATGGCTAATTCCCATATCCCAATCATCAACTACCACACAAAAGTTATAAGTCGGGGCACCGTCGGTACGACGAATAATTAAATCATCTAATTCTTGATTAGCGATAACAATTTCACCACGAATGTGATCTTTAATTGTCACACTACCTTCAAGAGGGGTTTTAAAGCGAATAGCGAAAGGTTGTCCTTCAGGATAATCGGTACGATCACGCCATGTACCAGGATAACGAGGTTTTTCACCATTCGCCATTTGCTGTTCACGAATAGCATCTAATTCTGCAGCAGGCATAAAACATTTATAGGCTTTACCTTCTGATAACAGTTGATCAATAAGTTGGTTATATCTATCAAAACGTTTAGTTTGATAATATGGCCCGTCATCCCAATCCAATCCTAACCATTGCATACCTTCTAAAATGGCATCAATCGCAGCTTGGGTAGAACGCTCAATATCTGTATCTTCAATACGTAATACAAATTTTCCGCCTTGGCTTTTTGCATATAACCAAGAATATAGTGCGGTACGCGCACCGCCAACATGTAAATAGCCGGTGGGGCTAGGAGCAAATCGTGTTACAACTGACATTAAAAATCTATCCTAAAAAATAATTGGCGGCATTTTACCAGCCAATAACAAGAATTTATATCTCCATTTTCCGAGAGAGAGCACTATCCTGATTAAAATATATAAAGGGATAACCCACAAAACAGCTTAATTGCTTATCAAACAGCCAAAAGGATTATGATGCATAGTCATAATGAATGACCAATTATAAAACAACTAATTTGAATACTTTTTATGCAGTTAAACAATAATTTTAATTTAGATGTTGACAGTTTGTTGAGCATACCTATAATAGCGCTCCACTTAAGGCCTACGCCTTGAAGTGAAATGAAATCTAGATGCTTAGCTCAGTTGAAAAAAGACAGAGCATCGCCGTTCTTATTAAAGGAATGGCAAGGGTCACTGGTTAATCCCAGTATAAATAACCCCGGACGCTTAGCTCAGTTAGAAAAAGACAGAGCATCGCCGCTCTTATTACAAGAATGGCAAGGGTCACTGGTTAATCCCAGTATAAATAACCCCGGACGCTTAGCTCAGTTAGAAAAAGACAGAGCATCGCCGCTATTATTACAAGAATGGCAAGAGTCACTGGTTAATCCCAGTATAAATAAATTCGGACGCTTAGCTCAGTTGGGAGAGCATCGCCCTTACAAGGCGAGGGTCACTGGTTCAAGCCCAGTAGCGTCCACCACATTACTAATTATTGATTTTCAATCGATAATAAAACTGGTTCATAACCAGTGATCAAATTATGGACGCTTAGCTCAGTTGAAAAAAGACAGAGCATCGCCGCTCTTATTACAAGAATGGCAAGGGTCACTGGTTAATCCCAGTATAAATAACCCGGACGCTTAGCTCAGTTGGGAGAGCATCGCCCTTACAAGGCGAGGGTCACTGGTTCAAGCCCAGTAGCGTCCACCACATTACTAATTATTGATTTTCAATCGATAATAAAACTGGTTCATAACCAGTGATCAAATTATGGACGCTTAGCTCAGTTGAAAAAAGACAGAGCATCGCCGCTCTTATTACAAGAATGGCAAGGATCACTGGTTCAAATCAGTATAAATAAATTCGGACGCTTAGCTCAGTTGGGAGAGCATCGCCCTTACAAGGCGAGGGTCACTGGTTCAAGCCCAGTAGCGTCCACCACTTTCTTCTTCATCTCTTTGAATTATATTTAAAAAAGTACGATGAGCATCGCCACTTTTTACAATCAAAGACCGAGTGAATATGTCTGCTTAAATTGAATAAGCGTTTTGCTCCTAGCTTTGTCTATTCACTTCGATCTATTTACTATCCGCTGTTTGTTAAGCATTTTTTACGATCTGCGCTCTGTATTCTTCTATTTCGTCTCGCAAGCCTGCGGCTTTTTCAAAGTCTAAGTCTTTGGCTGCTTTAAACATCACTTTTTCTAGCTCAGTAATTTTTTGCAATAACTGTGGAGTACTGAGAGTTTGATATTTCTTACCTTTTTCAGCCACTAACCTGAGTTTAACTTTATTTCCTTGGTCTGACTTGCCATCTCCTACATCCATAATATCGGTAATAGGTTTATTCAACTGCATAGGGGTAATACCGTGTTTCAGGTTGTGCGCTTTTTGTTTTTCTCGCCTGCGATCTGTTTCTTCCATCGCTCTTTGCATAGATCCAGTAATTCTGTCTCCATACAAAATAGCTCGACCATTCAAATGTCGTGCAGCCCGTCCCATGGTTTGAATCAGTGATCTGTCTGAACGTAAAAAACCTTCTTTATCTGCATCCAGTATCGCTACTAGTGATACCTCTGGCATGTCTAAACCTTCTCGAAGTAGGTTAATTCCGACCAATACATCAAACTTGCCGATTCTCAGATCACGTATAATTTCTATCCGTTCAACTGTATCTATATCCGAGTGTAAATAACGAACTTTGACTCCATGTTCATCCAAATAATCACTTAAGTCTTCAGACATACGTTTGGTCAATGTGGTGACTAATACCCTTTCATTTTTAGCCACACATTTATGTATCTCAGACAATAAATCATCTACTTGAGTACCTACCGGACGTACTTCAATTTCAGGATCAATTAATCCAGTTGGTCTTACAACCTGCTCTACAATATCTTCTTCAGGCACGGTGGCTAACTCAAATTTTCCGGGCGTAGCCGACACATAAATAGTTTGTGGGCTAATGCGCTCAAATTCTTCAAACTTGAGCGGCCTATTATCTAGGGCCGAAGGTAATCTGAAACCATATTCCACTAAGGTTTCCTTACGGGATCTATCACCTTTATACATAGCGCCTATTTGAGAAACGGTTACATGTGATTCGTCGATAAACAATAAGCCATCGGCAGGAAAATAATCAATCAAGGTAGGTGGTGGATCGCCAGGTGGTCGACCAGACAAATAGCGCGAATAGTTTTCGATCCCAGAGCAATACCCTAACTCTTGCATCATTTCGATATCAAATTGGCAGCGTTGTGATACACGCTGTTCTTCTACTAATTTATTCACAGATTTAAGTTGTTCACGTCTTTCTTTTAATTCAACTTTAATATGTTCAATAGCATCAAGAATTTTTTCTCTGGGTGTGACATAGTGAGTTTTCGGGAAAACAGTGGCTCGGGTCACTGTTTTTTCTATGGCACCAGTGAGTGGATCAAAAATACTAATACGTTCAATTTCTTCATCAAATAACTCAACACGAATACCTTCACGTTCTGAATCGGCAGGGAATACATCAATCACGTCGCCCCTCACCCTAAATGTACCCCGTTCAAAGGCCACATCATTTCGAGTATATTGAATTTCGGCCAAACGACGTAAGATGTCGCGCTGATTCATAATGTCGCCTTGACGAAAATGTACCAACATTTTCATATATGACTCGGGATCACCTAAACCATAGATAGCAGAGACACTAGACACAATAATAACGTCACGACGTTCCATTAAAGATTTAGTCGCAGATAAACGCATTTGTTCTATATGTTCGTTTATCGATGCATCTTTTTCGATAAAAGTATCACTCGAAGGCACATAGGCTTCGGGCTGATAATAATCATAATAAGACACAAAATACTCTACCGCATTATTAGGAAAGAACTCTTTCATCTCACCATACAACTGGGCTGCTAATGTTTTGTTATGAGCCAATATCAGAGTAGGCCTTTGCACCTGCTGGATAACATTAGCCATAGTAAATGTTTTACCAGAGCCTGTAACACCTAATAAGATCTGCCGCGCCAAGCCATCTTCTAGACCTTCGACTAAGGCTTCAATAGCTTTAGGCTGGTCACCTGCAGGAGAATAAGAGGAAGATAATTCAAAGGGTCTATTCATGATATTAGGCTTCCTTAGCTGTTAATTTAATTTTGTTTTTTAAAATATGTTTAAACCACAAGAAAGCAATAAGAGCGACCGATAAATTTGCTACAACTGCAGCGGCAAATATACCTTTTAAATCAAACAATAGACCTCCAAAATAAGAAATTGGTACTACAAATATAAATAATCGCATAATACTTAAGCCAAGTGCCGACATAGGCAGATGCACCGCATTAAATGACGAGTTAGTTAAGATAATAACCCCTTGTAAACCGTAACCTAAAGGCACTATGCTCAAAAATATAACAATAGTCTCAGCGACCACAGGGTCATCTGTAAATATGTCCGCTAAAAACGGCGCTATGAAAGCAATAATAGCAAAAATGATTAACTGCCAAGCTAAAATAAACTTTAAGCATAATGAATAAGCTTGATTGACACGTTCTAGGTTATTGGCACCAAAATTCTGGCTAATAAAAGGTGGCAATGACATAGACAAAGACAACACCACTATTAATGCTATTGATTCTAACCTACCGCCAACCCCCCATGCAGCGACAGCTGTATTGCCATATCCAGCAACTAAGGCAGTCACTACTCCTGTAGCCACAGGTGTAAGCATATTAGCTCCAGCTGCGGGTATACCAATTCTTAAAATGCCACCAGTGCTACGCTTCAGTTGTTGCCAGTTGAGTAATCTTGGTTCGATCAATTTTCGTTTGATAGCCAACAAATATAGAATATAAAACAGTCCGACAGCCCATGCGATAAGTGTGGCAATGGCTGCACCTTGAATTCCTAAGGCTGGAATGGGGCCCCAACCAAAAATTAATAATGGATCAAGTAACACATTTACAAAACCACCAACTGCCATCACATAACTTGGCGTTTTAGTGTCTCCCGAAGCCCTTAGCACACTATTTCCCACCATAGGCATGGCTAAAAAAAGACCTGCCGCATACCAAACCACCATATAATCTTTAATAAGCGGCAATAAACTCTGGTCGGCACCTAATAAGGTAAAAATACTTTCTATACTCAACACACCCACAATAGCCAGGGAAATAGCTAAGACAAAAGTTAACATAAGCGCACCAGTTGCCGTTTCTTTGGCTTTATCATGAGCACCTGAGCCCATAAATTTACCAATAACAGCAGATGTACCTATGCCTAAGCCAATATTCAAACTAATAACAGTAAAAGTAACTGGGAAGGTAAAACTAATAGCAGCTAATTCTTGAGTCCCTATCATGCCAATAAAAAAGGTATCTACCAAACCAAATGTCATCAACATGATCATGCCAACTATCATAGGCATAGTCATTTTGTATAATGTTTTACCAATATCATTATTCAGTAAATCAGGGGCTCTTGTTTGACTAGCTTGAGAACTCAATATTTATTCCACTTTGGTTAGCTAAATAGATGAATTAACCAACAGAAAATTTCATCTTAAATTAATAATCTTTATAAAAGACATGATACGCGAATTTTATTACAGCTTTAGCAATATTTGACAATTCAAATGTTACATAAATGTAAAATAAGTATGTATTTTAACCAGTCTTTTTTTAGAGACACTTGAGTGTCTATTTATTGACGTTTTTATCCACTAGATCTTAATAATTCATATTTTGTCAACTCTGTTACAGAAAAAAGTCAGCTAATATTTTTAATAAAAACTATTGATCTTTTAAAAAAATAAATTTTCTCTTAAAAAACAACACACAACTAAAATTATAGTTATTTACTTCTAAACCCTAATAACGTAATAAATTTCAATAAAAACCATAACCTATTGTTTTAAATAGCCTTTAACTATAAAATAGTTATTTCATACTACAGCTATTGACATTAATAGATAAATCTATAGCAACAAGTTATAAATTTAATACACAACCTTATCCACAGGTTTAGTGGATAACTGAGTTAGCACTATAATTGGCGCTGTTTTAACAACTAAAGGTCGATAGTAGACATTAGTGACCACTAACCTTCAGTATGGCCTATTAAGGTTACACTTTTATTAAACACTGTTTTTATACCCAGTATTCAATCATTTATTAATAACTATTAACTATAAGAGCCGTAAAAAAGAATCTTTAAAATAAACTAAAGATTTTTAATCAAAAACAGCCAATTTATTTTCTAAAAACATGAAAAAAAAGCTTGTTTATTTTAGGAACTAGTACTTTTGTTTAGTTTAAATACAATTATTAAAAAATATTAAAAAATACTTACTTTGAGTGTTGACAGCAGGCACCTTGCTCATTAATATTCCGCACCGTTGAAAAGCAGCTTGATTTACCAAATCAAGTTTGTTTATTAACGAAACTATAGTTCCCCCTTAGCTCAGCTGGTTAGAGCGACGGACTGTTAATCCGCAGGTCCCCCGTTCGAGTCGGGGAGGGGGAGCCAACTATAGTTGATTTAAATAATTAGCATTAATTATTTAAACGAAAATTTGAATTCCCCCTTAGCTCAGCTGGTTAGAGCGACGGACTGTTAATCCGCAGGTCCCCCGTTCGAGTCGGGGAGGGGGAGCCAAATTTTGGCTCATATCTTCTAAATGTTATCCCAAATTCCATCTTTCATTATGTTTTTCATAATTAATCTCTCTTATTACAATAAACTTTTTAATATCAAGTTGTTAATGACGGCTGAAACTAAGATAATGGCCAGGATTTCTCTACCTTTGGCAGATACCCACTTAAGATGACCGACTTTTTATTACTTTTAATTGGCACAGTGCTGGTAAACAATTTTGTTTTAGCCCAGTTTCTAGGCTTATGTCCTTTTATGGGCGTGTCAGGCAAACTCGAAACTGCCATCGGCATGTCAATGGCCACAACATTTGTTTTAACACTAGCCTCTCTTTCAAGTTACTTAGTTGAACACTATATTTTGTTGCCTCTAGATATAGGCTATTTACGCACCCTAAGTTTTATTTTAGTGATAGCTGTCGTGGTCCAGTTCACTGAAATGGTGGTACATAAAACTAGTCCGACTTTATATCGTTTATTAGGCATATTTTTACCGCTTATTACTACCAACTGTGCAGTATTAGGGGTTGCCCTATTAAATATTAACAAAGATCATAACTTTGTTGAGTCAATCATTTATGGCTTTGGTGCAGCTGCGGGCTTTTCTTTAGTATTAATATTGTTTGCTGCTATGCGTGAGCGTTTAGCTGTGGCAGATGTGCCTAAACCCTTCAAAGGAGCTTCTATAGGCATGATCACTGCAGGGTTAATGTCTTTGGCCTTTATGGGCTTTACTGGTTTGGTGAAGTTCTAATGTCATTAACTTTCATGATCCTCACTGCATTAATCACCATTGGTATTATGGCCCTGATATTTGGCTCAATCTTAGGTTTTGCTGCGGTAAAATTTAAAGTAGAAGGCGATCCTTTAGTTGAACAAATTGATGCCATTTTACCACAAACACAATGCGGCCAATGCGGTTATCCAGGCTGCAGACCTTATGCAGAAGCCATAGCCAATGGTGATGACATTAATAAATGTCCTCCAGGCGGCGAAGCCACCATCAAAAAACTAGCAGATTTAATGGGTGTAGAGGCCACCGCATTAGATTCAGCCCATGGTCAAGAAGATGTAAAAAAAGTGGCTTACATCCGCGAAGATGAATGTATTGGCTGCACCAAGTGTATTCAGGCTTGTCCTGTTGATGCTATTTTAGGTGCGGCTAAACAGATGCATACCATAATCACTGACGAATGCACTGGCTGTGACTTATGTGTCGAGCCCTGCCCTGTTGATTGTATTGATATGATACCAGTAGCCACTAACACAGCATCTTGGCAGTGGAAGTTAGATCCCATAGCCATTAAACAAATAAATTAATAGAAGCCATGCAAACTCACTTCGATGACATAATAAATAAATTAGATAGCAATGAACTATGGGACTTCCCTGGCGGCATCTACCCTGCTGAGCGTAAAGAGTTATCAAATCAGCAACCTATTGCACAATTACCCATAGCTAAACAGTTATTTATTCCGGTAAAACAACATACAGGCATCGAAGGACATATTATCGTTGAAGTCGGTCAACATGTTTTAAAAGGACAAGCATTAACCAAAAGCACGAATCCATATGCAGTACCTGTACATGCCCCCACTTCAGGAGTTGTCAGTGCCATACAACCACATGTCTCTCCCCACCCTTCCGGTTTACCTGAACTTACAATCATAATAGACAGTGATCAACAAGATGCTTGGGCTGAACTCACCCCTTTTATTGATTACCAAAGCCATCCTAAAATGGATGTGTTAGGTAAAATTTGTGATGCAGGGATCAGTGGTATGGGTGGTGCTGGTTTTCCTGTCCACATAAAACTATCTACTCACAAAGAAGTAGAGTTTTTAATTATCAATGGTGTGGAATGCGAACCTTACATTACCTCAGATGATAGATTGATGCGGGAACACGCTTGGCAAATTCGTCAAGGCATTGATGTACTTACTCATTTACTTTCACCAAAACAAGTCATCATTGCCATAGAGCACAACAAACCTGAAGCAATTGAGGCAATGCAACTTGCCTGTCGTGAAAACCCACTATACAAAGTATGTGAAATTCCGACAAAATATCCTTCAGGTGGCGAAAAGCAGTTAATTCAGATTGTAACCAACAGAGAAGTACCGGCCAAAGGTTTACCTATTGATGTAGGGGTGATTAGTCAAAATGTTGGAACCTGTTTCGCCATAGCTGATGCCATATTTTCTGGTAAACCATTGATTCAAAGAGTGGTCACGGTAACCGGTGAAGCCATGGCTCGCCCCGCTAATTATTGGGCATTAATCGGTACGCCAATCTCACATATATTAGACGAATGTCAGTACCAAGCAGAGAAACAAACAGAAACTAAGGTGATCATGGGTGGTCCTATGATGGGCTTCGCCGTCGCCAATGAATCTGTTCCTGTAGTCAAAATCACCAATTGTATTTTGGTACCCGCAGACAAAGAGATAGCCACACTACACGAACAAGCTTGTATTAGATGTGGAGCTTGTGCTGACGCTTGTCCAGCAAGTTTATTACCACAACAAATGTTCTGGCATGCAAAAGCCAAGGAGTTGGATAAAGTACAAGAATACAATTTATTTGACTGTATTGAATGTGGTGCTTGTGCTTATGTTTGCCCTAGTGAAATTCCTTTGGTGCATTACTATCGGGTAGCAAAATCAGAAATTCGCGCCGAAAAACAAGAAAAAGAGCTGGCCGATAAAGCTAGGGAGCGTTTTGAAAAACGAGCAGCTAGACTTGAGGCCGATCAAAAAGCACGAGACGAAAAACATCGTTTAGCCGCCGAAGCACGTAAACAAGCTATGGCATCTAAAGGTAATGATGCAAAAGACAAAATTGCCGCAGCATTAGCTAGAGCAAAAGCTAAAAAACAAGCATTAGCCGACACAGTAAATGCACCTAACGCAGACTCAGAAACAGGCAACACTGAGACCTCTGGAACAACTGCCAATACAGAACAAAACTCAGAAATCGCTGAAGCCCCAGCAGAACAAAAGTCAGCGAGTTCTAACCAAAGAGTGCAAGCGGCAATTTCTAGAGCAAAAGCTAAAAAGGCAGCGGCTCAAGCAGCTAAACAACAAAGTGAAGCAAACCAAGCTAAAGAAATCGTCGAACCTGAAGTAAAAAAATCTGCAGTAGTTAGCCAATCAACTGCTGATAGCCTTGAAATTCAAGCAGCAGAAATTGTTGAACAAACAAAGACAACAGAGTTGAATCAGCAAGTAGTCTCTATCGAACCAGCGCCACAAGAACAAGTAGTGACAAAACAAGGATTAACCCAGCAAGTATCGAGCGAACAAGCAGATACAGCTTCACAAACCAGCAAAGAGCAACAAAAACAAGCCAGAATTGCTTCAGCTGTGGCTAAAGCAAAGCGGGCTGCCAAGAACAAAAACCAAGAGCCGCAACCACAGGACGCAGAACAAAAGACAACGCCATTGAGTGCAAATGAACAAATTGAAAATAAAAAACGCAGAATAGCCGCGGCAGTAGCAAAAGCAAAGGCCAAAAAACTGGCCGAACAAGCCCTCAAAAACAAAAGCGTTAATAAAGGCGATAACTAATCATGAATTTTAAGCTAACCAGCTCTCCCCACCAGCATGTACGTCGAAATACCGGCGATGTGATGAAGCTGGTCATTTTAGGGCTAGTACCCGGTGTTTTAATGCAAACTTGGTTCTTTGGATGGGGCACACTTATTCAAGTAATAATTGCTATCCTCACTGCAACCGTTACCGAAGCTGCGATTCTCGAAATGAGAAAACGTGATTTTGAGTTGGCATTAAAAGACTATAGCGCCACCGTCACAGCCATATTATTAGCCATTAGTATCCCGCCATTCGCCCCTTGGTGGATCATTGTAATAGGGACTGTTTTTGCAATAGGTATAGTAAAACAACTATATGGCGGTTTAGGTTTTAACGTGTTTAATCCTGCTATGGCAGCTTATGTAATGTTACTGGTATCTTTCCCCGTACATATGACGCAATGGCTACCGCCAATGAACTTAGCCCAATATTCCCACAATTTTTTAGATGCGGTTTATGCTATTTTCACTACTTTTAGTGTGGATGGATTTAGTCTAGCTCAGTTACGAACTGATATTGATGGTGTCACTATGGCCACCCCACTAGATACGGTAAAAACGGGATTAATTCAAGGTTATACTTATTCTGAAGGCTTAGACCACACAATATTTAATAGTGTGATCAATGATGTAGGAGTGGCGTCAAGTTGGATCAGCTTAAGTTATTTAGCCGGCGGCTTATTTTTGTTAAAACAAAAAGTGATTAATTGGCACATTCCCATTAGCATGATTGCCGGACTGTTTTTTTGTGCTTTGTTTATGTCTCTGGTGGATAGCGACCTTTACCCGACGGCTACATTTCATCTTTTAAACGGTAGTATTATTATCGGCGCCTTTTTTATCGCCACCGATCCAGTATCGGCTTCGACTACCAACAAAGGCCGATTAATTTATGGTGCAGCCATAGGTTTCTGGGTTTATGTTATACGTACTTGGGGCGGATACCCAGATGCAATAGCCTTTGCAGTGGTGATCATGAATATGGCAGTGCCACTTATTGATTATTACACCCGCCCTCGCACGTATGGTCACTCCGCAGCTCAAACCAAAAAGGGCGCTAAATAATGAGCCAAACGATCCAAAATAACATGCTCAGAAATGGCCTTATTTTGGCTATATTTGCCCTAGTGACTACAGGCCTTATTGCACTTACTTATTTTGGTACCAAAGACCAAATAGCCATACAGCAGCAACAAAAGCTGCTTTCTATATTACATGAAGTTATCGATGAACAGAGTTACGATAACCAAGTACAATTTGATTGTGCTCTTGTTACCGACGATTCATTATTAGGTAATAAAGCCCCACAAAAAGTATACCGAGCAACAAAACAAGGTAAAGCTATAGCTGTGGCCATTGAAACCACTGCACCTGATGGCTATAGCGGAAAAATACAACTGGTTGTTGGCATGTACTCCCCTGCCCCAGAAACTGCAGTGGTATCTGGAGTGCGAGTACTTAAACACAAAGAAACGCCTGGTTTGGGCGATAAGATTGAACTTAGAATAAGTAATTGGGTATTAGACTTTAACCAACAAAAATACACTGCTGATACTAGCTATATGTGGACAGTAAAAAAAGACGGCGGCCAATTTGATCAATTCACCGGCGCCACCATCACACCTAGAGCCGTAGCGAAAGCTGTGCGTAAAAGCATAGAATATTATTTAGCCAATCAAGACAGTATTTTTTCTGCAGACAACGCCTGCCAACTAAGTGCTTCAGGCTCAAAATAAACAAAAAATGAGAGACGAGAAACGTGAATGAGTGAGTTCAAAGAATTAACTTGGCAAGGGTTATGGAAAAATAACCCAGCTTTAATCCAATTATTGGGCTTGTGCCCACTACTAGCAGTCACTCAAACACTAACTAATGGCCTGGGGTTAGGCATAGCCACCACCTTAGTTTTAATTGGCTCGAACGCCACTGTGTCTTTAATACGCAATTTGATCCCCAACGAAATTCGCATTCCTATTTTTGTGATGATCATTGCGGCATTTGTCACTATTATTCAACTTTTAATGAATGCCTATACCTTTAAACTTTATCAAGCCTTGGGTATTTTTATCCCATTAATAGTCACCAACTGCGCCATAATTGGCCGAGCCGAAGCTTATGCTTCTAAACATGCTGTTGGGCATTCTGCCTTTGATGGTTTGATGATGGGACTTGGATTTACCTTAGTATTAGTGTTACTGGGAACTATTCGAGAATTATTAGGTAACGGCACCTTGTTTAATGGCGCTAACCTATTATTAGGTGATTGGGCTCTGGTATTAAGAATCACAGTATTTGAAACCGACAGCCCATTTTTATTAGCCATTTTACCGCCAGGTGCCTTTATTTTTATGGGCCTGATTATCGCTCTGAAAAATATTCTCGATGCACACATGGAAAATATATTTGCGGCGAAAAAAGAGCAAAAGGTAGTGCAAAGAGCGCGAGTAACAACAGAAAATTAAATTGCGATATACGAGATTTTTTAGAGTGTGAAATCAATAACAAATAAAAAGCCAAATGAATAAAACTAAACGTTTAGAAATATTAACTCGCTTACGAGATAACAATCCCCACCCCACTACAGAGCTCAACTTTAGTTCGCCATTTGAGTTATTAATAGCTGTGCTCTTATCAGCACAGGCCACTGATGTAAGCGTCAATAAGGCCACAGATAAGCTTTATCCCGTCGCCAACACTCCACAAGCCATACTGGATTTAGGATTAGATGGTTTAAAGTCTTACATCAAAACTATCGGCCTATTTAATACTAAAGCTGTCAACACCCTAAAAACCTGCCAAATGTTGCTGGACTTGCATAATGGTGAAGTACCAGAAAACAGAGCGGCGCTGGAAGCCCTGCCCGGAGTGGGTCGTAAAACCGCCAACGTAGTGCTCAACACAGCCTTTGGCTGGCCTACCATAGCGGTAGACACCCACATAGACAGAGTCTCCAATCGTACCAAATTCGCTCCGGGTAAAAATGTAATCGAGGTTGAACAAAAACTGTTAAAAGTAGTACCAGCAGAATTTAAAGTAGACGTACACCACTGGCTAATCCTACATGGCCGTTATACTTGCGTAGCCCGCAAGCCACGCTGCGGATCGTGCATTATTGAAGACTTGTGTGAGTTTAAAGATAAAACAGAATAATCCTTAACTATCACTGGATTCTAGACTATTAATAAATTGGGCCATATTTACTAACCGCTCACCAACAATAAATTGAATGGTGCGCTTAACCCAAGCAACCGCGATATTTTGGTAATGTATTTTAGTTAACACTAAAGTGGTCACCACTAACAGTAATATTGATGATAGGGAATAAAACCAAATCATATGAAGCTCTAGGTGTTGAAACAAATCAATCCCCAGCAGTAAATCAAAACCTATAAAAACATAAGCCATATAAAAAGGAACTGACATCAGCAATAACTTAGTTAATTGCAATTTATGTGCGCAAACACTGTAGATATCTTTCTGCAATTGGCTAACTGGCTTTGCATAATCAATTTTTGAAATAAGTACGATTTGACCAATATTTCCAGCCAGCCCAACAATGGCAAAAATAGTTAGGATAAATGCAGATATGGTTGATGCTGACAGACTAAAATCTTTAGCAATATACTGCCCCAATAAAACAATAATGTAGAAAAAAGCTGCGCTCTCAATAATGCGAGCCCATTTCATATTAGTCAGTTCTTTCATTTGTTTATTTACTTTGATGTCAGCCAAGATAGTTTGGTTGATGGTAATAGCGGCTGCGGTGTCAGTGTTTTGCTGCTGCCAAGTGTTTTTAAAGTTATCTAAATTCATATTAAGACTCCTGTGTTTCAAATTGATTTTTTAATGCTTCTTTAATTCGGCCAATTCGCGTGGCCACATTGGTTTTACTCAACCCTAAGCTACTGGCTATGCTGTCGTATGATTCACTTTCTAGGTAGAGCAGCATAATTGCTTTATTTAACTTATCGAGTTGTGCAATAAAATCATATAATTGCCTGACCTCTTCACTGCGCTCGCCTTCTTGGGATAAGTCAGGAATGTGCACCATATATCCTTCATTTGCATTGGCTTTATCTTGTCGTTTACTGTCTTTACGGTAATAAGAAATCGCCACATTTAGCGCGATGCGGTACATCCATGTAGAAAATTTATAGGCATTATCATATTTATCGAAAACCAGCCACATGGTGGTTAAAATTTCTTGGGCAAGGTCTTGTCGATCATCTTGATTTTGACAATACGAATTAACAATCTTATAAACAATACCCTTATGTTGCTCCATTAACTGAGCAAAAAAGGCCTTATTCCTTGTGTTCATTTACTCTCAACCCTGCTCTAAAACCCATGCTAAATATAGACATTCTCACCCCGTATTAATACTGACTAATCTTGTTATCTAGTTATTCGCAACAATTCAGAAAAAATCACAAATATTTATTAAAAAACATTAATAGGAAACTATAGGCTAAATAGCACGAGCAATATGAGGACACAGTACACTTTGTCGTTTTGTACTATGTAGAGTTAAACACCTGATGTAATTTTATAGTAAAAACATATTGTTACTATCCTGTCTTGTTAAGATAGAAAACTAAATTGATACCACAATTAGAACTTTTTTACAGATAGACAGAATCTATAATTGCACTTAATTCGCTCTCGGTAAAATGTAATTGAGTGTGAAAAAAGCAACTTAAAGTCGTACCAGCTGAATTTAAAGTCGACGTACACAACTGACTTATTTTGCATGGAAGAGGCACCTGCATCGTCCGTAAACCAGACTATGGAAGTTATATTATTGAAGACTTGTGTGAGTTTAAGAATAAAACTGAATACTAGGCTGCACTATTTTAACTAGAATAGCTTTAACTAGAATAGCGCAGATTTAACTAGAGTAGCGCAGACCTAGCGGCATAAAACAGTTTAAAACCAGTAAATAGCTGCTAGTAAATAGATTGAATCTAGATCTGAACTCAGATACCGTTCGTTTCTTGATTAAAAAATTTCAACGAGTTAATTTATTAACTCGTTATAAGTACAAAAAGGGTTGGTATATGTATGTGAAACTAAAAATAATATTCACAGCAGTCATGTTTATTATACTACATGGCTGTAGTACTTATAGCTCTGAAGATTATGGCGACCCTAATGTCGCGAAAAAGGAATCCTTATGTATAAATATTGAACCTAATCAATATCTTGAATGCAAGGAAAGAGAACAAACCTTGATACTCTCTGGCGCTGACAAAAATTGTAATCACCCATATGAATATGAAAAAAACAGATGTAAAAGAGAACAAGCAACGCAAAAAAAAGCACTTGATGAATCACTTAAAAAACATACCGATAAATAGAAAAAACAAGGTGCCGGACTAGCAATATTTATTGCAACTTTTGTTAATCCACAATCTTATTAATATGCAACCGTGCCACGTATAGGATAATCATCTTGATTACGTACAAAGGTTAACCCCCTTACGACTACACTCAACTCAGGACGTAATAAAGGGGCGTTCGAGATATCTATGGCTTGTAATGTGCCTTCATCGTTAATCACAAATAAGCCTGGCTCTGAAAAGTTATGATCGGTTTCTTGGGCTGAACGAGGGGCAGAGATATACAGCCCTAATTGTTTCATTTGTTGTTCATTTAAACCATAAGCAATAGGGTAACTAATATTTAATTTTTCCATACTTTCTGCTAGTTGTGCTTTTGAATCAGCCGACACAGCAGTGACACTAACACCTATCTCTTTTAACGCAGCTTGATGTTCTTCTAAAATATTTAAGTATCGTATACATAAAGGGCAATGTTTACCTCTGTATACCACTAACATTTGCCAATCGGCGCCACTGTGAGCTTTACTTAAATTCACCCTAGAGCCTTCAGCAAGTGTTGCTTCGATAGAGGGGAAAGAACTGCCTGTTGTTAGTTTTATTGAATTTGCCATGGTAATCTCTTTAAATAACCTGAGCTCGGAATAAGTCGAGCCTCTCGATAACGCTCTTTTTGCGTCTAGCTGCGTTGGATTTTCTAGTAATAGCCCGCTATTACGTACGAAAAACCGCCTTGCTATACACGAAAAATATCGTCATCGATTAAACCTTAACCCAAATATAACTGGGGGCATATTTTTAATTGTTTGTAACAATTCAATTTGAAACGACACTCATTATCCCAAGTTCAGGTTAATTAATTTTGAGTATGTTATATCAATGGCTCCAATCTACCGATTAAACAAGCTTTCGACAATGCTTTAGAGTTCAAACACATGACGATTTATTTTATCCAAGCAGCTATTTACCTCTTCGCAGCAGTAATTTGTGTGCCATTAGCCAAACGATTAGGTTTAGGTTCGGTTTTAGGTTATCTCATTGCGGGCCTAATTATTGGCCCCGTTACAGGCTTAGTCGGCGACGAAACCAGCACAATTCAACATTTTGCTGAATTTGGCGTGGTGATGATGTTATTTGTTGTAGGCCTAGAACTCTCGCCTAAAGCCTTGTGGAATATGAAAGGTCGGTTGATTGGTTTAGGCGGCTTACAAATTAGTTTAACCACCTTAATCATCACCCTACTGGGTATGGCGTTAAACTTTCCATGGCAACCTTCATTAGTGGTGGGACTGATATTTTCCCTTTCTTCTACCGCGATTGTGATGCAAAGTTTTGCAGAAAAATCACTTAATAAAACAGATGGCGGTCAAGCGGCGTTTTCCATTTTATTATCACAAGATATCGCAGTTATTCCTATGTTAGCGGCCATTCCTTTATTGGCTATTCCCCTTTATTTTGGTATCCCTGAAGCTGCAACTTTAACCTCTGAGCATGCTAATTTATCCTTAGTAGAACATCTATCAGGCTGGCAATACGCAGGTGCGATAGTCTGCGCAATTACTTTAATCATAGTGGTAGGGCATTATATTTCTAAACCGTTATTTACTTGGGTCGCAAACACTGGATTAAGAGAAATATACACAGCCACAGCATTGTTACTGATTATTTCCATTGCCGCCTTGATGAGTTTAGTTGGTCTTTCTCCCGCCTTAGGAGCCTTTTTAGCTGGGGTGGTATTAGCCAATAGTGAATTTAGACATGAGTTAGAAAGTAACATTCAACCTTTTAAAGGCTTATTGCTCGGTTTGTTTTTTATTACCGTGGGGGCAGGTATTAGTTTTTCAGTGGTGTCTGACAACTTTGGATTAATAAGCAGTTTAACCTTGGCTGTGATAGCCATAAAAGCAGGGGTGTTATTAACTTTAGCTGTCATTTTCAAGATTAAAAAATCCGATGGCTGGTTACTCACCTTAAGCTTGGCACAAGCTGGTGAATTTGGTTTTGTAGTCTTAAGTTTTTCTTCACAGAGTCAGGCATTACCCCTTGAATGGGAGGCGATACTCTCACCTGTTATCACCCTATCGATGTTTCTAACGCCACTTTTGTTTATTTTTTATGACAAAGTGATCACCAAACAATATGCCACTAGCCAACAAACTAGAGCAGCCGATGCGATTGATAAAAAAGGACAAGTTGTCATCGCTGGCATTGGCCGTTTTGGACAAGTCATCAATCGTTTATTAATGGCAAATGGCTTTGACACCACAGTTATTGACCAATCAACTACTATGATCGAAAGAGTCAAAAAAGTAGGTATTCATGCCTATTTTGGTGATGCCACAAATACCTCCCTGTTGCACACCG
Organism: Paraglaciecola sp. L3A3; assembly: GCF_009796765.1. NCBI lineage: Bacteria > Pseudomonadati > Pseudomonadota > Gammaproteobacteria > Alteromonadales > Alteromonadaceae > Paraglaciecola > Paraglaciecola sp. L3A3. Next base: position 1,297,336 of record NZ_CP047023.1, on the reverse strand, counting down.
CAGGACTGGATGAGGCTTCCTTGTTTGTGATTGCCATTGATGACAAAGAACACGTTTTGCAATTGGTCAAACATGTTAAACAGTTTCATCCACATGTACCCATGGTTGCCCGTGCATACGACCGTGGCCACGCCTATGATCTTGAAAATGCAGGGGCAGACCATGTCTTTATTGAGTCCTATTTTACAGCTTTAGAAATGAGCAAAACATCGCTGCAGGTATTAGGCCTAGATGAGAGTAAAGCTGAAAAAGCCAAAAACCTATATCACCAAACAGAATTACAGCATCATCAAAATTTACTTAAAGCATCAATTGCGGCAAATAAAGAGACCCGGATGGTTAATAACTATATTGAACTGTTTATTTCTCTAGAAAAAGAGATGCGCCAAGCAATGAAAGAACAATTACACGATAAATAATCAGCGAGCTACAAATATAAATAGGACATGCAACTAGAGGCCTATTTTAGAGTTGTAAAAATCACTACAATTAGATGCTAAAATAGTGCCTTAGTAGCAAACAGATATTAATTGTCATCCCTATAAATTAAACCCGCCACCAATAAAGAGGAAGTAATAATGGACGGTCAAAAAAGAGCGAATATCAAAATAGGTGCTCAAGTTTCAATTGTGTTAAAACAGGATCAAAGATCAGGCGAATTAACCGAAGGTGAAGTAGCCAAAATACTCACTAACTCAGCTAACCACCCACATGGTATCAAAGTCATGTTAGATGATGGACAAGTGGGCAGAGTAAAAGTTATTCATTTAGCTTAAAGTAAACTTCAACTTAAATAGTAAAGACGAATATGAACAAAATTAAATTTATAATATTACTTAGCACATTATTTATCTCAAACTTAGTTTACGCCCATGAAATGAGTGGCGGCGGCGGTTTTATTACTGGACTAACTCACCCCGTACTTGGCCTGGATCACCTTCTGGCAATGTTAAGTGTGGGGATCTTAAGTTTACAAATTGGGGGCCGAGCGATCTGGATGGTGCCTGCCACTTTTGTATTAGTGATGTTAATAGGGGGCGTGTTAGGCATGCAAGAAATTGCACTATTTTCGGTTGAGTTAGGTATTGCTATTTCTGTTTTGGTTTTAGGTATTGCCATAGCCATTGATAAAAAATTATCACCATTATTAGCCATGTTATTTGTAAGCTTTTTTGCCATATTTCATGGCCATGCTCATGGCACCGAAATGCCCTATTTATCCAGTCCTGTTTTTTACGCTTTGGGATTTGTGTTAAGCACAGCCTGTATACACCTTGTTGGCGTTTTTCTAGGTTATTCAGCTAAAAGCCTAAATATGGGCAGCCAGTTACTTAAATTTTTAGGTTTGCTCATAGCTGCCATTGGTGTATATCTTTGTTATAACACTATTTTTTAAATTTCATACATTAACCTGAACCGAATTTTTTAAAATAAAAAGCATAATCAATATTAAAGTATCATATCTTTAAAAATAGCACTCATAATATAGATAATTAAAGATCCAATAAAATCAGACAGTTAGTTTATAAAGAAATAAATTGACCAACTGGCTTGTTGCATCAATAATGAATAATCAATTGATTCACTGACTTATGTGTATCGCGCCCACACCAATGGATATGATCTTGCTATGACAGCGTTTTATTTTATTCAGGCTTTCCTCGTTCTGGCTTTACTTTACTTGCTGCTTTAATAAGACAAACAACAATTTTATGCTCACATGGTTTTTATGTGGGTGAAGTTATCACCGCTATTTACTACAGGATCATTTATGCATAATCAAATAATGACAATATTAATGTCACTACCTTTGATGTTTTGGTTGACTACGTCGCATGCTGCTACATTTGCAGGTTTAGGTGGGGCTAATTCGGGTGGCGCTGGCTTTAAATCGTTAACCGATGTGAATTTAGTTGTCGATAATGTCCTCATAAGTGATGGGAGTGAATTGTATTGGAATGATAATTCTACGAGCACTAAAACCTTGACAATAAAAACGGATGGTGTTGATGCCGCAACGGTCGATATTAGTGCTTTTACTATTTATGCCTTTCCTGGCAGTGGCCCAGGAATTACGATTGATGCAAGTTCAACGGTGGTATTTAAGGACAGTGGCGGCGCAATATTACAAACGATGACATTGAATTCGACTAAATTGTTAATTAATTCAATAGATTTTGATTTGTTTACTTTTTTCGAAAACAATACGGCGTCACCTGTAAATGGTGTCGCGCAAATAGACTTTAATTTGGTAATTGCTGGTTGTTGTGCCAATGCCAATAGTTTCAGTAACTTTACCTTTAAAAATATTACTTATAGTAATGTGATTCCGCCTGGGGCGCTGAGTCCAACAATTACTAGTGCAACCTACGATAATTCCACCGGACAACTTGTGGTAACAGGCACAAATTTCGTGACAACAGCCGGCGTTATCAATGATGTAATTGCCAATAAATTCACTTTTACGGGTGAAGGCGGCGCTAGCTATACCTTGACCGATACCGCGAACGTAGAGATTTCCTCCGCGAACAGTTTTACTTTAACCCTGAGCGCAGCTGATCGCGCTGGTGTTAATACTATCGCCAATAAAAATAGTACCAGTTCCACGGGTGGAACCAGCTATAATCTCGCCGGTGCGGCAGGTTTTATTGCAGATGCCTCTGCCACAGCAGACCTGACTGGCAATACTATTACTGCTTCAAACGTCCCGCTGCCAACTATTAGTAACGCAACTTACAATGCAAGTACTGGCGCACTCGCAGTGGCAGGCTCTGGTTTTACTCGACGTGCAGGCGCTACTAATGACATAGTGGCCAATAAATTTACTCTGACCGGTGAAGGTGGCGGTAACTATACCTTAACGGATACCAGTAATGTTGAAATAACATCAGGCACCAGTTTTACCTTAACGTTAAGTGCTACAGATAAAGCTAGTGTAAATAATTTGCTCAATAAAAACGGAACGTCTTCGTCAGATTTTTCAACCTATAACCTTGCCGCCGCAGATGATTGGGCTGCAGGAGCCGATGGTGCGCTAAATATAGCGGATACAACGGGCAATGGCATTACGGCAAGTAACCTGTCAGATTCCGATGCCACTGTTTCAGCAGGTTCTGGCGTGTCTGAGCCGATAGCGATTGATACCACTCTAGATTCGGTGGGCGAAGCTATTAATATCTTTGATTTTGTTATTTCCGATGGCGGTACAGCTGACGGCAGTGCAACGAATGTTACTGAAATTAGACTCAATACCAGTGGTACCATCGATCCAAGTAAATTGACTTTCCGTTTAAATGGCCCTGATGCCATTAATGTATCCGGTAGTTATAGCAGCAATGTTATTACCTTCGCTGGCTTGAGTCTGTCTATTGCCGACGGTGCTAACGAAACTTATACGGTGAATGCTTACTACAACGATAATAGCAACTTAACTGAAGGGCAAACCTTAATATTGAGTGTAGATGGCGATAGTGATTTAACACTTGGTAGTTCGGGAAGCCAAATGAGTGCCACAAGTGCTGTTACAAATAGCACCGGTTCCAGCGTTGACGTCGTTGCAACAGCAATGGTCTTTTCTACACAGCCAGCTGGTTCTGTTTCAGGCTTTGCGCTAACCACTCAGCCCGTTGTTAGAGTGATGGATGCCTTTGGTAATACAGATACTGCTTTTACAGAAACGATTACACTTACTGAAGCTAGCGCTGGTTCATTAACTGGTGGAAGCGTTGCTGCCGTTGCAGGAGTGGCAACGTTTACAGCCATTAACTATACGGCTACAGCCGATCAACAAAGTTTCACGATCACCGCTAATGACCAAGATGGAGTGGGCTCTAATCTTCAGACGGTTAGTAGCAACCCACTGACCTCAGACGTGGTAGCCACTACTTTGGTGTTTGATACTCAACCTTCAGGATCTGTTTCAGGCGTTGCGTTAAGCACTCAACCAGTCGTTAAGGCTGTTGATGCTAATGGTGTGACTGATACAGGCTTTACTGAAACCATTACACTTACTGAAGCTAGTGCCGGTTCATTAACCGGTGGAAGCGTTGCTGCCGTTGCAGGTGTGGCAACCTTTACAGCCCTAAAATATACGGCTACAGACGAGCAACAAAGTTTTACGATCTCCGCCAATGATCAAGATGGTATTGGCGCTAATTTCGGTACGGTTAATGCGAATGTACTACTGTCAGATATTGTTGCAACACAATTAGTATTTACCACGCAGCCATCTGGTTCAGTATCAGGCAGTGATTTAACCACACAACCGGTTGTTACCGCACAAGATGCAAATGGTATAATTGATACCGGCTTTACCGAAACGATTACCCTAACAGAAGCTAGTGCAGGCAGCCTCTCTGGTGGTTCTGTTGCCGCGGTTGCAGGAGTGGCAACGTTTACAGCCATTAACTATACGGCTACAGCCGATCAACAAAGTTTCACGATCACCGCTAATGACCAAGATGGAGTGGGCTCTAATCTTCAGACGGTTAGTAGCAACCCACTGACCTCAGACGTGGTAGCCACTACTTTGGTGTTTGATACTCAACCTTCAGGATCTGTTTCAGGCGTTGCGCTAAGCACTCAACCAGTCGTTAAGGCTGTTGATGCTAATGGTGTGACTGATACAGGCTTTACTGAAACCATTACTTTTACTGAAAACGGTAGCGGCGTAATTACTGGTGATGCGGTTGCAGCAGTTGCAGGGGTGGCTACGTTTACCGCGTTAACCTATACGGCAACGGCAGACCAAGAATTATTTACCTTAACCGCCAATGATCAAGATGGTGTTGGCGCTGATTTCGGTACGGTTAATGCGAATGCACTCGTGTCAGATATTGTTGCAACACAATTAATATTTACCACACAGCCATCTGGTTCAGTGTCAGGCAGTGATTTAACCACGCAACCGGTTGTTACCGCTCAAGATACTGATGGCAATACAGATATTGACTTTAACGAAACGATTACCCTAACAGAAGCTAGTGCAGGCAGCCTCTCTGGTGGTTCTGTTGCCGCGGTTGCTGGTGTAGCTACGTTTACAGCACTTAATTATAGCGCGACAGCTGATCAACAGCACTTCGTGTTAACAGCTAATGACCAAGACGGTGTTGGCACAAATATGAGCACAACGGATGCCAATCCTGTTACCTCTGATGTGGTTGCGACGGGACTCTATTTTTCTACTCAACCAGCGGGGTCTATTTCTGGGCTTGCGTTAACAACACAGCCTGTTGTCAGGGCTGTTGATGGCAATGGTATTCTAGATGCTGGCTTTACTGAAACCATTACCTTTACTGAAAACGGCAGCGGCGTAATTACTGGAGGTGCGGTTACGGCAGTTGCAGGCGTGGCTACGTTTACCGCGTTAACCTATACGGCAACGGCAGACCAAGAATTATTTACCTTAACCGCCAATGATCAAGATGGTGTTGGCGCTGATTTCGGTACGGTGAATGCGAATGTTCTACTGTCAGATATTGTTGCAACACAATTAGTATTTACCACGCAGCCAACGCCTTTATCACTCAACAATGGAGTGTTAACGCCTTTCACCACCGTGCCTACTATTGAAGCTCGTGATGCAGCGAATTTGCTAGACACTGGTTATGCAGCAACTATTACTCTTGCTGAAGTGAATGGTACGGGTTCTGCAATATTTAATGGAACAGGTGATACCGATGGCAACCCAGCAACAGTATCACTAACACCAAATGCTGGCGTTGCTACTTTTACTGGATTACAAGGTAAATATACTCTTGCAGGTGCAACATCAGAGAACTTTAATTTACAAGCGAGTTCCGGTGCGTTAACCGATACTAATAGCAGTCAACTTACTGCTATTGCTGATGCGGCTGTGACATCAGTAAACATCCCAACAAACGGCACTTATGGTGTTGGCCAAATTCTTACTTTTACGGTTAAATTTGATGAAAACATTACAGTGAATACAGCGGGGGGAACACCACAAATAGCCATTACCCTTGGCTCGACCACATACCAAGCAATATACCAAAGTGGTTCTGGCACGAATACCTTGGCATTTAGTTACCTAGTGAAATCTGGTGATAGTGATAGTGATGGTATTACTATTGGTGCACTAAACCTAAATGGCGGAACACTTATTGGTGCTGAAGGTAACTTTGTGCAGCTGTCATTAAATAATGTTGGCGTAACCACTGGTGTATTAGTTGATGCGGCAGCGCCAACGGTCTCTTCGGTTTCGGTTCCTGCAAATGCTACTTATATTACCGGCCAAAACCTTGATTTTACTATCAACTTTAATGAAGACGTGACGGTTAACACTGCAGGTGGTACTCCACAATTAGCAATTACTGTTGGCACTACAGCTCGTCAAGCAACGTATATGAGTGGCTCTGGCAGCAGTGCATTATTATTCCGATACACCATACAAACAGGCGAAAGTGATAGTGACGGCATTGCTATTGGCGCCTTATCTGCCAATGGCGGTACATTAAGAGATGCGGCAAATAATAACGCTTCGTTAACCTTAAATAATGTGGGCGCTACCGCATCCGTATTGGTTGATGCAGTTACACCAGTCGTTGCTGAGGTAACGGCCGTTGCTACGCCGAGTAATGACACTACGCCTAACGTTACAATCTCGACATCTGAAGCTGGCACATTAAACGTTGGCGGGAGTTGTGGTAGTAGTGACGAAGGCACTATAAGTTCAGGAAACTCCACCATCACATTAACGCAAACCGATAACATTACAGTGTTGAATAGTGCCACCTACAGTGATTGCACCATTACTGTTACCGATGCTGCTGGTAACTCGACTGCACCTGTAACTCTTACAAGCTTTACCATTGACCAAACACCATCGAGCACAATATCGGTAACGGTTCCTGCCAATGCTACTTATATTGCCGGGCAAAACCTTGATTTCACCGTCAACTTTGATGAAAACATCACGGTTAATACTGTAGGAGGCACACCACAATTAGCTATCACTATCGGTGCGACTACACGTCAAGCGACTTACCAAAGTGGCTCGGGCACAAACGCTTTACTATTCCGCTACACAGTGCAAACGGGCGAAGACGACAGTGATGGCATTGCTATTAGCACATTCACAGCGAATGGCGGTATCTTAAAAGATCACGCTGGCAATGACGCCACCTTAACGTTAAATAACGTAGGCTCAACTGTAGCTGTATTAATTGACGCCGCAGCACCAAACACTGCCTCAGTGACGGTACCGGCCAACGCGACTTATGTTGCCGGGCAAAATATTGATTTCACAATAAATTTTGATGAAAACGTGACGGTTAATACAACAGGCGGCACCCCACAATTAGCCATAATGCTTGGCTCAATCATACGTCAAGCAACATACATAAGCGGCTCTGGTAGCAGTGCATTATTATTCCGTTACACCATACAAGCCGGTGATAGTGACAGTGATGGTATTGCTATTGGTGCTTTATCTGCTAATGGCGGTACCTTAAAAGATACTGCTAACAATAATACCACCTTAACCTTAAATAACGTGGGTACAACTTTAGCCGTATTGGTTGATACCACGGCTCCAACTACTGCCTCAGTGACTGTTCCGGCCAACGCCAGTTATATTGCTGGCCAAAGCCTTGATTTTACTATCAACTTTAATGAAGACGTGACGGTTAACACTGCAGGTGGTACTCCACAATTAGCAATTACTGTTGGCACTACAGCTCGTCAAGCAACGTATATGAGTGGCTCTGGCAGCAGTGCATTATTATTCCGATACACCATACAAACAGGCGAAAGTGATAGTGACGGCATTGCTATTGGCGCCTTATCTGCCAATGGCGGTACATTAAGAGATGCGGCAAATAATAACGCTTCGTTAACCTTAAATAATGTGGGCGCTACCGCATCCGTATTGGTTGATGCAGTTACACCAGTCGTTGCTGAGGTAACGGCCGTTGCTACGCCGAGTAATGACACTACGCCTAACGTTACAATCTCGACATCTGAAGCTGGCACATTAAACGTTGGCGGGAGTTGTGGTAGTAGTGACGAAGGCACTATTAGTTCAGGTAACTCCACCATCACATTAACGCAAACCGATAACATTACAGTGTTGAGTAGTGCCACCTACAGTGATTGCACCATTACTGTTACCGATGCTGCTGGTAACTCGAATGCACCTGTAACTCTTACAAGCTTTACCATTGACCAAACACCATCGAGCACAATATCGGTAACGGTTCCTGCCAATGCTACTTATATTGCCGGGCAAAACCTTGATTTCACCGTCAACTTTGATGAAAACATCACGGTTAATACTGTAGGTGGCACACCACAATTAGCTATCACTATCGGTGCGACTACACGTCAAGCGACTTACCAAAGTGGCTCGGGCACAAACGCTTTACTATTCCGCTACACAGTGCAAACGGGCGAAGACGACAGTGATGGCATTGCTATTAGCACATTCACAGCGAATGGCGGTATCTTAAAAGATCCCGCTGGCAATGACGCCACCTTAACGTTAAATAACGTAGGCTCAACTGTAGCTGTATTAATTGACGCCGCAGCACCAAACACTGCCTCAGTGACGGTACCGGCCAACGCGACTTATGTTGCCGGGCAAAATATTGATTTCACAATAAATTTTGATGAAAACGTGACGGTTAATACAACAGGCGGCACCCCACAATTAGCCATAATGCTTGGCTCAATCATACGTCAAGCAACATACATAAGCGGCTCTGGTAGCAGTGCATTATTATTCCGTTACACCATACAAGCCGGTGATAGTGACAGTGATGGTATTGCTATTGGTGCTTTATCTGCTAATGGCGGTACCTTAAAAGATACTGCTAACAATAATACCACCTTAACCTTAAATAACGTGGGTACAACTTTAGCCGTATTGGTTGATACCACGGCTCCAACTACTGCCTCAGTGACTGTTCCGGCCAACGCCAGTTATATTGCTGGCCAAAGCCTTGATTTTACTATCAACTTTAATGAAGACGTGACGGTTAACACTGCAGGTGGTACTCCACAATTAGCAATTACTGTTGGCACTACAACTCGTCAAGCAACGTATATGAGTGGCTCTGGCAGCAGTGCATTATTATTCCGATACACCATACAAACAGGCGAAAGTGATAGTGACGGCATTGCTATTGGCGCCTTATCTGCCAATGGCGGTACATTAAGAGATGCGGCTTCTAATAGCGCCAACTTAACCTTAAATAGTGTAGGCGCTACCGCATCCGTATTGGTTGATGCAGTTACACCAGTCGTTGCTGAGGTAACGGCCGTTGCTACGCCGAGTAATGACACTACGCCTAACGTTACAATCTCGACATCTGAAGCTGGCACATTAAACGTTGGCGGGAGTTGTGGTAGTAGTGACGAAGGCACTATTAGTTCAGGTAACTCCACCATCACATTAACGCAAACCGATAACAGCACAGTGTTGAGTAGTGGCACCTACAGTGATTGCACCATTACTGTTACCGATGCTGCTGGTAACTCGAATGCACCTGTAACTCTTACAAGCTTTACCATTGACCAAACACCATCGAGCACAATATCGGTAACGGTTCCTGCCAATGCTACTTATATTGCCGGGCAAAACCTTGATTTCACCGTCAACTTTGATGAAAACATCACGGTTAATACTGTAGGTGGCACACCACAATTAGCTATCACTATCGGTGCGACTACACGTCAAGCGACTTACCAAAGTGGCTCGGGCACAAACGCTTTACTATTCCGCTACACAGTGCAAACGGGCGAAGACGACAGTGATGGCATTGCTATTAGCACATTCACAGCGAATGGCGGTATCTTAAAAGATCCCGCTGGCAATGACGCCACCTTAACGTTAAATAACGTAGGCTCAACTGTAGCTGTATTAATTGACGCCGCAGCACCAAACACTGCCTCAGTGACGGTACCGGCCAACGCGACTTATGTTGCCGGGCAAAATATTGATTTCACAATAAATTTTGATGAAAACGTGACGGTTAATACAACAGGCGGCACCCCACAATTAGCCATAATGCTTGGCTCAATCATACGTCAAGCAACATACATAAGCGGCTCTGGTAGCAGTGCATTATTATTCCGTTACACCATACAAGCCGGTGATAGTGACAGTGATGGTATTGCTATTGGTGCTTTATCTGCTAATGGCGGTACCTTAAAAGATACTGCTAACAATAATACCACCTTAACCTTAAATAACGTGGGTACAACTTTAGCCGTATTGGTTGATACCACGGCTCCAACTACTGCCTCAGTGACTGTTCCGGCCAACGCCAGTTATATTGCTGGCCAAAGCCTTGATTTTACTATCAACTTTAATGAAGACGTGACGGTTAACACTGCAGGTGGTACTCCACAATTAGCAATTACTGTTGGCACTACAGCTCGTCAAGCAACGTATATGAGTGGCTCTGGCAGCAGTGCATTATTATTCCGATACACCATACAAACAGGCGAAAGTGATAGTGACGGCATTGCTATTGGCGCCTTATCTGCCAATGGCGGTACATTAAGAGATGCGGCAAATAATAACGCTTCGTTAACCTTAAATAATGTGGGCGCTACCGCATCCGTATTGGTTGATGCAGTTACACCAGTCGTTGCTGAGGTAACGGCCGTTGCTACGCCGAGTAATGACACTACGCCTAACGTTACAATCTCGACATCTGAAGCTGGCACATTAAACGTTGGCGGGAGTTGTGGTAGTAGTGACGAAGGCACTATTAGTTCAGGTAACTCCACCATCACATTAACGCAAACCGATAACATTACAGTGTTGAGTAGTGCCACCTACAGTGATTGCACCATTACTGTTACCGATGCTGCTGGTAACTCGAATGCACCTGTAACTCTTACAAGCTTTACTATTAATAGCGCTCCGAATATTAGTGGTTTGCCAATCACCAGTGTTGCACAAAATATTGCCTATAGTTTTATACCAACAGTGAGTGATGCTGATAGTGGAGATACAGCAACCTTTAGTATTAATACATTACCCTCTTGGGCAACGTTTAGTACAACAACCGGTATGCTAAGTGGTAGGCCTTCAAACAACGATGTTGGCACCACTACTAATATTATTATTACAGTGAGTGATGTCGTTGGTGCGAGTGACAGCTTGCCGGCTTTCAATCTTACGGTCATGAATGTTAATGATGCGCCAGTTATTAATGGCACACCAAATAACAGTGTTGCACAAAATGCTGTTTATAGTTTCACTCCAACCGCGTCGGATATTGATGTTGGTACATCATTAAGTTTTAGCATCACTAATCAACCAACATGGACGACGTTTAGCGCAGTAACAGGAGCCTTAATTGGAACACCAGGTAATGACGATGTTGGTACAACTACTGGTGTGGTGATTACGGTGAGCGATGGCATTCTAAGTGCCAGCTTACCTGCGTTCAACATAACCGTATCAAATATTAATGACGCCCCCGTTATTAGTGGAACTCCAAAAACTAAAATAGATGAAAATAGTGATTATCATTTCACTCCAATAGTTACAGATGTTGATGTTAATGACATGCTTAGTTTTACTATCACTGGTCATCCTGAATGGATGTCGTTTAATACAGCAACAGGTACCTTGACCGGTACACCAGTGCAGGATGATGTTGGCGTTACGAGTAGCATCACAATTACAGTAAATGACAACTCCGGTGCTGATAATGCTACTGATAGTCTTAGCTTTAGTGTTGAAGTGATTAACATTAACCAAGCACCAGTGGCTGTTGCTGATACCTTTGAGCTTAATGTTAATGCCGAGAATTCCTATATATTAGATGTATTAAGTAATGATACTGATATTGATGGTGATGCGCTGTCGATTACCGGGGCGACTACCAGTGTTGCCAATGTAACCCATGATGGTGAAAACCTTATCGTTAACACGCCAACAGGGTTTGTCGGTCAAATTAAACTGATTTATACCATTACTGATGATAATGACACCTTTGCTGATGGTTCGGTGAGCTTGTTGATCCAAGGCGAGCAAGAGGGAACTGCGCCGATTATTACAGTGCCAGGCAATGTTGAAGTAAACGCGACGGGCTTGTATACCAAAGTGAATTTAGGTGTGGCAACGGCGATGAGTAGTGAAGGTAAACCTATTGCTATTTCTTTAGTTGAAAGTAACTCTTTGTTTAAGCCGGGAAATAATACTGTCTATTGGCAAGCAATAGATCCTAAAACAGGTTTAACAAGTATTGCTAGCCAACAAGTGCTGGTACATCCGCTTATTTCATTAGGTAAAAACCAAACGGTTGTTGAAGGTAAAACCGCTACGGTGAAGGTGATACTAAATGGACAAGCAGTAAGTTATCCATTCACTGTAGCGTTGAATGTCTCGGGTAGTGCCGAGCTAAATGATTATTTTATGGATAGCCAAATAGTCACCATTGAGTCAGGCACACAAGCAGACGTGAAGATTGATATTCTCCAAGATAATGAATCCGAAGGTAATGAAACGCTCACACTAAGCGTTGACGAAGGAAATGTCGGAGTGGGTGCAGCGCAGACCATGACTATTGTTGAAACGAATGTTGCACCAACGGTTACTCTGCTGAGTTCGCAAAATAATGAGCAGAGGCAACTTGTTACATCAATAGGTGGTTTAGTTACTGTAAAAGCAAATATAAGTGACGCTAATGATGATAACGTCAGTACGCAGTGGATATATGACAGCTTGCTTAACGTTGCTCACATTGATGATAAAACAATAACGTTAAACCCAGATGGATTAAACAACGGTGTTTACCGTATTGATTTAATTGCTACGGATGATGGTGATGGAAACTTAAGTGTCACCAGAAACTTATATTTGTCTGTTGTTAATACTTTAGCTGAGTTAACAGATGCTGATACCGATGGTGACCGCATTCCTGATAATGAAGAAGGTTATCGAGATACAGATGAAGATGGTATTCCTGATTATTTAGATGCTATCCCTGAGTGTAATGTCATTCCTGAACAGGCATTAATTCAAACTACTTTCTTAGTTGAAGGCGAGTCTGGTGTTTGTCTGCGCAAAGGTAATACATTAGCAGCTGGTTCTACTGGCGGGCTGCAATTGACTGTAGCTGATCTAGAAAACAGTATTGGTGTTGATGATGAAGCTGTGATTGTGGGTGGTATTTTTGATTATATCGCCACCGGATTACCAGAGTCGGGACAAGAGTATAAAGTTGTATTACCGCAAGTTAAGCCTATTCCTACTGATGCGGTGTACCGTAAGTACAGTACAAACCTTGGTTGGAGTACATTTGTTGAAGATGCAAACAATCAATTGCATTCTGCACCAGGTACACGAGGCTATTGTCCTGCACCTAATAGCGCGCAGTGGTCAGCTGGTTTAACCGAAGGTCATTGGTGTGTACGCTTAACCATTGAAGACGGTGGCTTTAATGATAATGACGGTCTTGCCAATGGTACTATTGTTGACCCAGGAGGGGTGTCAGTAATGTTAACAAGTAATACGGCACCTGTTGCTGTTGCTGATACTACTGAAGTGAGACGCAATGAATCAATATTGATTGATGTTTTAGCGAATGATACTGATGCTGACCAAGATATGTTAAATATCAATGCTGCCAGTGCAACGTTTGGTATTGTAACTATCACTTCTGATAATTTATTACACTATCAAAGTGCGAGTAATTATATTGGTCAAGATACCCTGGTTTATAGTCTTTCAGATGGTATGGGCGGCAGTGACAGTGGCACGGTAAATGTTACTATTTACCCGAACAATGCTCCAGTTGCGGTTGATGATAGTGCTAATACAGATGATCGAACTGCAATCATTATTAATGTAATAGCAAACGACAGTGATATTGATGATGATAGTTTAACCGTTACAAGTGCGATTACAGACAATGGCATGGTCAGTATTAATCAAGATAATACATTAACCTTCACCCCTGATAGTGGATTCGAGGGCGTTGCTTCGATAATGTATATCATCGATGACGGAGAAGGTGATCAAGCAACCGCACAAATTGCTGTAACAGTGAAAGCTTATCAAAGTGTGGTTGTGAGTAATAAATCTCAAGGAGGCAGCATGGGGACAATGATTATTGCCCTAGCAGGATTTACCTTATTCCGCTTACGCCGTAAGCAGCTCAATACTAAAAAGAGTCTGATACCAGCAGTCGCATTAGTGACGATAGCGACAAGTTTCAATGTTGCGGCATCAGAGCCTGAGTGGTTTGTAAGTGGTACCCTTGGCTATAGTAAAGTAAGTTCTGGCTCCCATGTACCAAGCAATATTGGGATTACTAGCAATGATATAGATAAGTCAGATATCAGTTATAGTATAGGAACTGGCTTTCGTTATGATTTATATGAGTTCACTTTAAACTATGAGCAATTAGGAGAGGCATCAGCGTCCTATGCTGGGGATACTTTAGATCCGAGTTTATACCATCAAGCTTTACTGAATAATGGGCCGAAACTTGTTGATGGGCTTAGTTTGCAAGCTCAATATACCTTTTGGCAAGATGAGAAATTTAGTGCTTCAGCCGGCTTAGGTTTGTTTGCTTGGGAGTTAGATTACAGTAGTAAGTTGAATGATAGTGTTATTGAGATGAATAAAGATGGCTTCGATGTATTTTACAACTTGCAATTAGCTTATGCGGTTGTAGAAAATACTCAGGTGTTTGTTAAGGTAAGTCGTTATAACTTATCGGTTAACAATGTTAATAATTTTTCACTAGGCGTAATTTATGACTTTTAAGTGAATTTAAACAAAATGACTCAATAGTAAGGTAAGTAAGGCTTCTAAACCAATGAAGCCTAATGTTACCTTACTGTTAAGTGAGTAAAAATTAAAACGGGGCGATTTAAACTTCTACTCGTTTTCCACCATTTGCTATTGATTTATATATGGCATCGACTATTTTCATATCTTGTAACCCTTCTTTGCCTGACACCTTGCTGGTTTTATTTTGTCTAATACACTCAACAAAATTATCCATCTGTAACGCTTGTTGATTAACTTGATGCGGCATTAATTGACGTTCACCTATATGCCCACCTACATTAGCATAACTATATGCAGGTTCGAGTCGTGCATTACCTTTTTGATAAGAAACAAACAACTCATTTGCCTTCATCGAGTAAGAGGTTGTATGGTTTGAATAGAGCCCACCAGGGAATTCCATTTGCCACATAACCGTTTCTTCAACACTACTGAATTTTTCATAATCCGTTTTGTATTCAACAGCCCTCACGGCGATAGGCTCTAGTCCAGTGGTATACCTCGCAGCTTGAATACAATAAATACCAATATCCATGATAGGACCACCACCAGACAATTCTTTCTTCAAGCGCCATTGTTTAGGATTGCCAATAGTGAATGAAAACTCTGATCTCACATAATTGATCGGCCCTAAAGGTAATTCTTTTGCGGCTTTTTCTATTTCTAAAGTGTTGGGTTCAAACTGTAAACGGTAACCAACAGATAACTGCACGCCGGCCTTTTCACACGCGGCAATCATTTCTTCACACTCAACAGCAGTCAAACCCATTGGTTTTTCAGTAATGACGTGTTTACCGGCTTTT
Organism: Paraglaciecola sp. L3A3; assembly: GCF_009796765.1. NCBI lineage: Bacteria > Pseudomonadati > Pseudomonadota > Gammaproteobacteria > Alteromonadales > Alteromonadaceae > Paraglaciecola > Paraglaciecola sp. L3A3. Next base: position 1,281,757 of record NZ_CP047023.1, on the reverse strand, counting down.
GCTGCTCGGATGACAAATTCTTTATGCATAGAATTAGGCAAAACGACATACACAATATCAATCCCTTTATCTGTAATAATTTTGTCGAAATTGTCATAATTATAAATATGTGAGTCATCAAGGGCGTATTTGTCAGCCCATATATTTGCTTTAGCCGGTGTACCTGTGACTATTCCAGCTAAATAAGCGTTATCAGCAACTGTTAAAGCAGGAGCTAATTGGTTAGTCGCATAATTTCCTAAGCCAACTAAAGCAATACCTAATTTGTCAGGTTTGGCTTTAGTGGCCATAACACTAGTGGCAAAAGAACTTGCGCCTATAGTCAAAACCCCTGCTCCCACTCCTTTTACAAAATCACGACGACTGGTGGAATTATTATTTATCATTTTTTGCCCCCTTCTTAAGTACTTTTATATTATTAATTGATAGATATACTAAGTAATTCATCCAAAAATACAACGTTTAGAATAAGACACTCTTTCAGTTAAGATGTTACTTAATTAGCTTCTTTGCTGTTTCAAAACAAAAAACATCGAAATCTGAAATTCAGGTATCTACAGGTCAGTTTTAAAGACTTGCTCCTTATTGAGCACTATTTCATTTTAAACAGGCTATTTTTCATCCTAACAGCAAACAAAAAATAACTGTAAAAGTGAATTTGGCAATATAAATTCAACGAAGAATCAATACAATGGAGCAATCAATAAGAATATAACAAATGGTTAACATATGACTGAAAAACTTTCAGTTACCGAAAAAATTGGCTACAGCCTAGGTGATTTAGCGGCTAATTTAGTATTTCAAACACTGGTCACATTTATTGCGTTTTTCTATACAGATGTATACAAAATTCCAGTAGAATCTGCGACTAAAGTCATTTTTGTCTGTGGTCTGATAGCGGCCTTTTTCAACCCATTTATGGGCATGATTGCTGACAGAACCCAAACCCGCTGGGGTAAGTTCAGACCTTGGATTTTATGGACAGCTGTGCCTTTTGGTGTATTGGCACTATTAGCTTTTAGTACCCCTGATTTTGGCCCTGATGGTAAAGTGTATTATGCTTTTATTACCTACTTATTATTATTATTAGTTTACTCTGCCAACAACCTACCCTATTCGGCGTTAAGTGGTGTCATCACAGGTAATATGCAAGAACGTAACAGCATGTCTGCCTATCGTTTTGTAGCTGTGATGATTGCTCAATTTGTTATTCAAGTTCTACTGTTACCTCTAGTATTAATAGCTGGCGATGGGGATAAAGCCTTGGGTTTCGAAAAGGTAATGACATTCTTATCCATTGCCGGTGTCATTATGTTTCTTATCACTTTTTTTACCACTAAAGAAAGAGTTGTACCTAAACCAGAACAGAAATCGACTGTGCTCGAAGATGTGAAAGATTTATTCAGTAATAAACCTTGGGTCATGATGTTAATCATTACTATCTTAGTATTCATCACCCTAGCTCTAAAAGGCGGCATGTATATTTTCTATTTTGAGAATTATCTTGATGCTTCACAGATAGCCCTATTTTTAGAAAATATAGGCTTTAATGGATTTATTAACGGTCTAAATTACCTGTTAACTAATATTGGATTAACTGAGTTTAAGTGGCCTGAAGATCCTGCTACCTCTGGATTTGCCTTATTTAATGCAGGTGGGATCATCTTCATGATAATTGGCATAGGATTTTCTAAATCTTTAGCTGATAAATATGGTAAACGAGAAGTATTCGGCGGTTCATTATTTTTATCAACTTTATTCATAGCCGTCTTTTATTTCTACCCACAAGATGCCATTAGCACTGTCTTTATTACGCAAATATTACATGGTTTCTTTTATGGTATTTCAACTCCTTTGTTATGGGCCATGATTGCCGATGTCGCTGATTATTCTGAATGGAAAACACATCGCAGAGCAACCGCTATAATATTTTCAGCCATGATAGTGGGCTTAAAAGTAGGCCTGACTTTAGGCTCATCAATCTTAGCTAGTATTCTTGATTATTATCAGTACAGTGCAGATTTAGTCACGCAAATGCCTGATACAATTAATGGTATCAAGTTGTCTGTTAGTATCTTTGCATCCATACCATTTTTCTTAGCCGTCGCTTGCCTCTTCGCTTATAAGATCAACAAAGCTATGGAACAACAAATTGAAAAAGATCTGACCTTAAGACGTCAAGCCGATTAAAACAATGAAACAGTAAGACCCAAACACAAGCTTATTTTTGGTTGTGCTATTTAACCCAGTGAGTACAGAATATGTCTGAAGAGTTATTACCCGAAGAACAATTACAAGCTTTGAAAGCCAAAGCTATTTCTCAACCTCTAGTTGAAAATATCTACACAGCTGATCCGTCGGCTCACGTGTTTGATGGCAAAATATATATTTATCCATCACACGATATTGAAGGTGGGATCCCTTTCAACGATAACGGTGATCATTTTGATATGCAGGATTATCATGTTATCTCTATGGACTCTTTAGATAGCCCTGCGGTAGATAATGGTGAAGCATTACATGTTAAAGATGTACCTTGGGCAGAACGCCAAATGTGGGCACCTGATGCGGCCAAAAAAGGCGATAAATACTATTTATATTTCCCAGCCAAAAAAGCCGACGGTATATTTCAAATAGGTGTAGCGGTAAGTGATTCTCCAGTAGGCCCATTTAAAGCCGAACCAGAAGCCATTAAAGCCAGTTATAGTATCGACCCAGCCGTATTCGAAGATGATGATGGCGAATATTATATGTATTTTGGCGGTATTTGGGGCGGCCAGTTACAAAACTATCGTAACCATACTTATAACCCGGACTTGACTGAACCAGCCGATGATGAACCAGCTCTAGGACCTATTGTTGCCAAAATGAGTGACGATATGTTGGAGTTTGCCGAGCCCCCCAAAGAAATCACTATTGTGGATGAAAACGGCCAAACTATTTTAGCTGGCAATCATGACAAACGCTTTTTCGAAGCGGCATGGATGCATAAATATAACGGTAAATATTACTTCTCTTATTCAACAGGTAATACCCACTTTTTGTGTTACGCCACAGGTGATAGTCCTTATGGGCCATTCACATACGGTGGTAAAATTCTGGAGCCGGTATTGGGCTGGACAACTCATCATTCTATCGCTGAGTTTGAAGGAAAGTGGTATTTGTTTTATCACGACTCTTCTCTTTCTGGCGGCGTGACTCATTTGCGCTCAGTAAAAATGGCTGAAATACAATATCGTGCAGATGGATCAATTGTTACTTTAAAACCATATCGAGACTAATTACATACAATCAATTAAACCTTGTGTTTTATTATCCAGAAAAGTGGTGCTATTATAGATTCATCTTTAAGCTAGATTAAAATAAATATGAATCAATTTAAAACTTGGTTACTACTTTTCTGTACCCTTTCTACTTATACCTATGCCAATTCAGAACAGCTATCTTTAAACGGTAGCTGGCATTTTTCAAATACTGCCTACGACAATACACAAACATTGTTAGCAGAAAATTATGCCGATTGGGATACATTAACCGTACCAGGAAACTGGGATACACAAAAAAAATACGCTGATTTTTCTGGCAAAGGTTATTATCAAAAAAGCTTCACGCCACCCAAACACTGGAAACATAAAAATATTCGTCTTAAATTCTCTGCCGTATACCAGACAGCAAAAGTATGGCTAAACGGGCAGCTATTAGGGCAACATGTAGGCGGTTACACACCATTTGAATTTGATATTAGCCAGCATCTTTCATTTGATAAAAATAATTCATTAGTGGTCATGGCTGACAACACCTACCACAGAGGTGCTTGGTGGGCTTGGGGAGGCATTAGTCGAGATGTCGACTTAATTGCAGAACAAGATATTCGCATTGTTTACCAACATATTACGTCAGAGCCAGACTTTGAACGACAAAATATTAAGTTTACGATTAAATATAAGCTGCAAAATTATACCGACCAGCCGCAAAACCAAACTATCTATAGTGAAATTTTAGATAACCAGCAACAAAAGAAAAACCTCACGTTGCAAGTAAAGATCCCTGCTAAACAATTCATCACAAAATCTACCACCTTTGTTGAAAAACTAACTAGTTATCAATTATGGGATCTACAACAACCCAAGCTATACACTTTACAATCCCGATTGAACAAAAACCAAAACACCATAGATATTCAAGAAGATAATTTTGGGATCCGTAAATTTGAAGTGAAAGGTGAACAGTTTTTCCTTAATAATCAAGCTGTACGCCTTAATGGTGTCAATCGAGTGCACGATCATCCAGACTTTGGCAATACTGAACCTGATGAATTAGTGCTGAAAGACTTACAAGATATCAAATCCCTGGGCGCTAATTTCTCTCGTTTAATGCATGCCCCGATATCAGAAAATCTATTAGCCTTAGCCGACCGCTTAGGTTATTTGATTATCGGTGAAATACCTGTTTGGGGTGATGATGATCCACAATCTTTTGCCAATAATCCGTTAACCAAAACATGGTTAAATGAAATGGTCGAAAGAGATTTTAATCATCCTTCAATTGTAGGTTGGAGTGTCGGTAATGAGTTAAGAGATCCCCTCCCAGAGTGGGGCAAAAAGACCTTAACCCCAGATCAATACGCATACGTAGATTCGATGTTAGATCATCTGGCACAGATTGATCCCAGCAGATTAAAAACCTATGTATCTATTACCGCATATAGTAGTGAAGCCAACTTAAGCAATGAACCATATGAAAAACTCGATTTCATCTCGGTTAATAGTTATGGCGATGCAGTGAAGAATGTCGAAAATACTCATAAAAACTTTGCCGGTAAACCTATATTTTTATCTGAAGTTGGATTAAAACAAATTGGCGGTAGTGCGGAATCAAAGTTAGACAAAAAATTAGTTAACTACCTTAAAACCCTAAAAGACTACCCATATTTAACCGGTTTCTCTATATGGTCTTATAACGATTACCGCAGTGATTATAAAGGCACACCTGAGTCTGGGTTTCGCGAATGGGGGGTAGTAGATGAATATCGTAATAAAAAAGCAGCCTATTATCAGCTACAAGATATCTTTAAATATTGGCAAGAAAAATAAGCATAGTATTATATTCACACCAATCATTATTAATACTTAAAAACCGGCGTCAGTCGGTTTTTCATTGGCCTTAGAAAACAATCCTACTAGAAGGGAATTAAAAGCATTATTTATTGTCAAAATTAAGTCTGTTTTTGAAAAGTTTAGATAGGTGTATAGTTAACCTGAATACTGGATAAGATAGAAAAAGCTAACAAACATTTATTGGAAAATGAACAAAACCACTTTGTGTGTTTTGCTGTATTCATAAGGTAAATTTGATGAACAATTTAACAAAGTCACTGACATTATTGTGCTTATTACTCACTGCTAATTCTGTACTCTCGAAACAACTGGCGATAACTTTCGATGACGCACCTCGACCCGATACCAGTTATTTTAACAGCGAAGAACGCAATAATCAGTTATTAAGCGCCTTACGCAAACATGACGTGACCGCAATGTTTTTCATTACCACTAAACATATAGAAAAGGGCCGAGAGCAAAGACTTGTCGAATATGCTGAAAACAATCAACTTTTGGCTAATCATACTCACTCTCATCTTTCTGCTTATAAAGTACCACCAGCTGACTTTATTGCTGACGTCAGCCAAGCTCACAAAATATTACAGACATACAAAAATTATCAGCCTTATTTTCGTTTCCCATATTTGCATCATGGTGATACTCAAGAAAAAGTGGATGAATTGCGGACAGGTTTAACCACTCTTGGTTTAAAACAAGGTTACATCACAATTGAAGATTCTGATTGGTATCTTGATTCATTATTTCAAAAAGCCGTTCGAGCAAAGATACCTTTAAAGCTAGATAAATGGCGAGACATCTATATCAGTCACATTCTAGCATCGGCTAATTTTTATCAGCAATTAGCCGATAAAAACTTGACCAAACCAGTCAAACAAGTACTTTTGATGCATGAAAATGATTTAGCCGCCCTATTTATGGATGATCTCATTCAAGCCCTGAAAAAAGATGAATGGGAAATTATCACACCACTTGATGCATTTAATGATGATATTGCTAAACGTTTGCCGCAAACCTTGCATAATAATCAAGGACGACTAGCTGCTGTCTTAGCCGAAAAAGGCATTACGCCAATCTCAATGGTACAGATAAATCAAAGGCCTGAAGCCTTAAAGAAACGGCTTAAAAATTTAGGTTTATTACCTAAATGATAAATAATATAAACAAACTTAATTAAGAAACCATGAAGATAGACGTCATACTTGCAGACTATAACAACCCCAAACATGGCCTTGAACTGATTCAGCTGCTGAATGCCTATGCACAAGATCCTATGGGAGGAGGAACGCCCTTGTCATCTCATGTACAACAAAATTTAATTGCTGAATTTGCGAAACAAACGCATGTATTTAGTTTGATTTGTTACGTCAACGGCCAACCAGCGGGATTGGTTAATTGTGTTGAAGGTTTTTCTACTTTTGCCTGTAAACCTCTGGTGAATATCCACGACTTAGCGGTATTAGCTAAATTCAGAGGATTAGGAATTAGTCAAAAAATGTTGCAAGCAGTTGAACAAATTGCCATACAAAAAGACTGTTGTAAAATCACCTTGGAAGTACTGGAAGGTAATGAGTTAGCTAAAAAAGCTTATCTAAAACATGGTTTTGCCGGGTATCAATTAGACCCGGCTAAAGGCCGTGCTATGTTTTGGCAAAAAGTACTCACTGAAAACTAATACCAATCTAGTTATACCAATCCGCATTGATAAGTGACATCTCAGAATGCATCCAGTGCTTTCTGAGTAACGACTAATTTAGCTAAAATGGTATAATAGCAAGCCTATTATGAAAAACCTGCAACCTAAGTTATACCAATCACGATAATTAATTTCCCACCTGTGCCCAATTTCTGGCGCACAATTTGATAACCTTTTCTTTATCGCTGATAAAGTTATTCCATGCCCGACTGCATTGTATGACAATATCCTCATAGCTATCAAAGCATTGATTGGCCAACTCATTTTGCCTAAGCCATTGCCATACCTGCTCGATTGGGTTTAGCTCTGGAGAATAGGGCGGAAGCTTGATGATACTCACGTTATCTAGGTCATGCGCAATATCGTCTGTATGCCAACCCGCACCATCCATAATCACTACTGCATAGCGATCCAGTTGTGTGCGATTTGATATTAATTGTAAATGTTGTCTCATAATGTCTTTGTTCACCACAGGGGTTATCAAGGCTTCTGTTTCACCTGTCGCTGGGCATACAGCCCCAAATAAATGCGCATACTCAAACTGTTGTTGCTTGACCGCTCTAGGGCGACTACCTTTGTTCGCCCATAAACGTGTAGTGGTGTTCTGTTGACCTATTCTAGCCTCATCTTGAAACCAAATATCGACTTTATCCAGTGTGACATGGCCTGGGATCAATTTGATCGTTTCAATCTGCAGTTTTTTTAAACTCGTCTTGAGCTTCTTGGGACTGCTTAGGGTGCTTAGAGCGACTGGTTATCCAAGAAAACCCTAGCTGATGCAGTAGACGATATATGTTAGTCAGGCCATAGGTAATACCAAATTCTTGCTTCACATAGTCAATGATGAGTGTGCCTTTGAGCCTTCCACCATCAGGTTTTATGGCATGAGACTCAATGTAAATTTTCAACGTCTGCAGTTGCTCAGCTGATAAAGCACAAGGCCGACCAGAGCGCGGCTTTTCCTTTAATCCGTCCAAACCATCTTGGTTGAAGCGCTTCACCCACTCATTCACCATTCTACGGCTGACGTGCAGATACCGAGCCGCTTGCGTGCGATTAACGCCTTGTTGAATATGTGAAAGGGCCATTAATCTGACTCGCATCCGAGCATTTTTTTCCTTCGCTATGAGTGTCGAAAAATCGATATTTTTTAAGCTATGCATGAGAAGAATTAAGATAAGAATACATAACTCAATTAGATCACAAACTTAGTGAAAATGGTATTACTCTAATTGAATTGGTATAAATCAGTACCTTTGGTAAAGGACTTTGCTGTAACGATATTCGTTAAATCAAGACAATTGATCCAAAGGATTAACCAAATAACTAACAAGTGGCGATTCAATACGCCATTCTAATTCAACTTTTCCTTCTTTCACTTGACCGTTCAAGTAACACTTAATACCTTGATTAGGCTGCTGGAAATGTTTAAATTTCAATATTGCTTGTTGCTTATTTTTTGCGTAAGCGTGAGAAAAACTCACTAGCTCTTGGGAGTGAGCTAACCCAATATAATTAGGTTGCAACCAAGCCAGCGAACCTGATATCCATACATCTTGATTAATTGAAGTAGCCAAATGACCTTGTTCAGTAAATGTGCCTGTCAGCAGAATTTTCTGCTGTTGAGACTCGATGCTAAAAGACTCACCTTCATGCCATGTTAACTTGTTACAGAGCTGCTCCACTTTATTTAGTAACTGCTGAGTCTCCTCTAACATATAACTATCAATCTTGTTTAAAGTTTGCTTTTGTTTATCCCTAGGAATGGATTCAAAACAAAGCTGAGGCAGTAAAGTTTGCAGCACATCAATACGACCAGACACACTGTGAATAGCAGTATTGACAGATGGTTTGACCTGAGTGGCAATCACTATTTGGGCTGAACTAAACTCTGACACAAAACACTCCACTGAATTTTTTAATCTATTAAAAATTAACTACAGCAGTGTTTATGCCAATCATAAAAAAACAATATAAATCAGGAGGATAAATAAAAATATTGTTATGCATCATCTGGCACGACAAGTTTTTGACTATTGCTTAATACATACATAAAAGCATTCTAGTAACAATATTCAGGCAAAAAAAAACGGTTTTTCGAAATCATCAAAAAACCGTTTTATATTAAGTAAGCAGCAATTAAAACCCTGCTTCTTCACACTTAGCTTTACGTTTATTTAAGCCTTTCAATCTTTTTTCATTGTCAGCTGATTTTTCAATCATTTTGACAACTCTTGCACAATTTTTTTCAGTCGCTTCGAATTTTTTCTTTTCTTTCTTATCATCAGCAGCCATTGATAAACTTGAAACCGTTACTAATGCAGCTAATGTCATCATTTTTAAATACATATGTTAATACCTTTAGTGATTTATTATTTTTCGCAACTTTCTATTGCTTAGGTTCGTAATAAAAAACACCCTGTTTTTTCAACTACGTACTCACTGTATATTGTCAGAAAAATTTAAATCACCTATTAAATTTACTTACCTTTACATTTCTTGCATTAACTTTACAAATGGAGAAAACACTAGCCCCAAATAGATAAGTTTATGTATGCACTCAAGCTAGTTATAATCCCATAATGTATAATGATGATAATGATTCAACACAGAGGCTTCCTCAATTCAAAATTGAAGACTAATCATGGAGCAATAATGCACAAAAAAGTCGATATAAACTGTGACTTAGGCGAGGGCGAAACATTCCTAGATTGCCAGCAAGACGCCCAACTCATGCCTTTTTTATCTCGCTGTAATATTGCTTGTGGCGGGCATGCCGGTAATCAATTGACTATGCTAACCACATTACAAAACGCCCAAAAAATGGGGGTTTTAAGTGGTGCTCATCCAGGTTATGCCGACCCTGATAATTTTGGCCGTTTATCCCTAGAAATGAAAGTTGACGATATAATAAACAGTGTTATTGAGCAAATAGCTAACTTAGAGACCATTGCCCAGTCTATACAACAACCCCTAAGCCATATTAAATTACATGGGGCCTTGTATAATGATGCAGAAAAATCGCTATCCATTGCTCAGCCTCTATGCCAAGCTTTAACTGAGCACTATCCTAATTTACCCTTACTAGGATTGGCTAACGGCGTCATGCAAGCTGCCGCTAAGTCCTGCGGTCTGACATTTTTACGAGAAGGTTTTATGGACAGAGCCTATTTAGCATCAGGTCATTTAGCGCCAAGAACTTTAGCTGGTTCGGTTTATCAAGAGATACCACCCTGTATAGACCAAGTATTGGCCATGTTAACTCAGCAAAAAATCACTGTGTTAAAGACTGAACAATCTGCTAGCAATAAAACAACTCCACTTTATATTGATGTAGATACTTATTGTTTGCATGGCGATAGCCCTATTGCACTCAAGTTAGCTCAAGAGCTGAGTAACACCTTAAAATCAGAGGGTTATACCCTAGCATGAAAAATATTAAGGTCTCATTGTTAGCAAATGGTGATAGTGGTCTTAGCCTGTTATTTGACGAACCAATTAGTCAAAGGTTATCCAGAAAAATAATCAGCCTGGCGAACATCTGTCAAATTCAATTTTCCGACAAATTAGAGCAAATCATACCCGCTTATCAAAGTTTAACTTTGCATTATTATCCAGCAAAAATTAGCTTTACAGATTTATCTAACGAACTAAACAGCCTACTCCAACACCCCTTACCTGAAGTGAATTATCAAGCTAAACAAGTGATTATTCCTGTCTGTTACGAACAGCCATTTTCTCTCAACCTAGATAAAGTGGCTGAACATAATAATTTATCTGTACAACACGTTATCCAGCTACATAGCGAAACAGAATATTTTGTGCATATGTTGGGCTTTTCTCCTGGTTTTTTATATTTAGGCGGTTTGCCCCCACAACTTACTTGTGCACGGAAATCCTCGCCTGATTTAAGCGTTCCTGCAGGCAGTGTGGGCATAGGTGGTTCACAAACAGGTATATATCCACAAAACTCTCCAGGAGGCTGGCAAATCATAGGTAGAACCCCTATTCCCTTATTTAATATCCGACAGCCTCAACCATGCGTGGCGCAGCCTTTAGATACGGTGAAATTCAAACCTATTTGTGCCGCTGAATTTGAGCAAATAAGTAATCAATATCTATGAGTATTAAAGTGTTAAAGGCAGGCATGCAAACCTCCATTCAAGATCAAGGTCGGCAGCAGGTAATGCATTTAGGGATTGCCAAAGGAGGCGCCATCGACACACTCTCTATGTCTATCGCCAACTTGTTGTTAGGTAATCCCCTATCTCATCCAGTTTTAGAAATTTGTTTGATGGGCCCTAGTCTGCTTTTTACTGAAACTATCTCCATCGCTATTTGTGGTGCTCAGTTTCAGCTCACGGTCATCAAAAAAAATGGTGAAAGACCTGTTCATAACGATCAAACTATTCAATTGGTAGCTGGCGACATATTACATTTTGGCAAACGACAACAAGGTGCGAGAGCCTATTTGGCATTTTCCGGTGAATTAACAATCAATAAAATCATGAACAGTTATTCCACCCATTTTTTAGCGGCTTTTGGTGGTGTACAAGGCAGAGCATTACAAACTGGCGACACTATAGAATTAGTTAATAGCGAACAAAGGCCTAAGCAAAAATTACAGCAAGAGCATCAGCGATATTATTCAGGTAAGTACTTACTACGCTGTACTGACACTGTTGAAAGCAAACACTTTAGCCCACAACAAACTCATGCTTTCTATCACAATGATTACAAAGTTAGCAATTCAGCCAACCGAATGGGCTTGCGTTTAGAAGGACCCGTCCTTAAACAGTTATTACAAGCAGACATAACGTCTAGTGGTTTATTACCCGGTAGCATACAAATTCCAGCCAATGGTTTACCTATCATATCTAGTGTTGACGGACAAACCATAGGTGGCTATCCACGAATAGCCCATGTGATCACTGCAGACTTATTTGCTTTGGGCCAATTACTAGCCGGTGATCAAATCAATTTTGTTAAAATAGAAATAGACCAAGCACATACCATTTTGGCAGAGCAAGTTAACTGGTTAGAAAATATTATCGCTTAATTTGATATGGGTGAAATTGAGCTTTCTTGACATTTAAAACGGCTAAATAAAAGTAAACAAATCACCCCCAATATAGCGGCAATTGCCGAGCCTACACTGGTATGTTTAAAGCTAAAAAACTGGGCAATAAAACCAGCACCAGTTGAACCAAACATTAAGCCTATTTTTATACCATTTGAATAAAAAGCCGAAGTAAAACCAATACGCTGAGGTAACTGCTCTTGCATTAAGGTTAAACCTATACCTGCATATAAGCCATAAAAAACAGCATTTAAAAGCTGTAATAAAGCAAAATGCCAAAACAAAGTGGCATTAAAAATACCGATATAAAACACCAGCCCGAACATGAACGATATTATCATAAGATCCTTTTTATTGACCCATCGACTTAAACGAGTGGTAAATAACATCACTGGAATTTCGATACAAGCCACTATTCCCATTAAGACTCCCGGCGTGTAACTTGGTAACTTTAATTCATTCAAGGTGTACAAAGGCAAAGCAGAGGTATACATAGTATTTGCCGTAGAGCCCATTACCACAGCCGCACCCAAATACCAGAAAGACAATGGCGCCTTCTGCATTTTAGTTGATTGTTGTTTACTTTCGTCGATTTGTTGTTCGGGTACAAAAAAAGTCACAAACAACATCCCTAACAGACCAAAAAATATGGCCACTGAAAATGCCCCAGAAAAACCAACTGAGGCTACCAACATAAAACCTAATGGTGGTCCTAACATCCAAGCAAAAGAAAAACAGGCACGGATACGCGCGTTAAACTGGGTGATATTAACAGTATTATTGCCAGCCCACTGGCGGCCTAAAGTTAACATTTGTGGTGTAGTAGCATTACCCAATGCCATCAAAATCACACCGGCTATGAGTACCACTATGAATGATTGAGTATTACTGTAAATCACCAGTGCTAACACAGTCCCAGCGGTAGCAAGTAAATATAATTTTCGAGAGCTCGTGCCTTTGTCAGCTAAACTCCCCAACCATTGACTAATAACAATGCCAGAAATGGTTAACGAAATAGTATACAAACCGATGTAAATTGGAGGAACGTCTAATGAATCCACTAAAAAATAACTCATCAGCGGATTAATAAATGCGCCTACTAAACCAGTTAAAATACTTAAAACAATAAATAACTTTGTACTAGCTAAATGAGCGGATGGTGAAGGTAACATTTGGATGACTTATTAAATTAGCAAACAATACAAAAGCATGAGTTCAAACAAAGGACGAGTATTGTAAGGCTATAGTTATATATTTTCAGGCAAAGAGTAAGCAAATAAACGATTCAACATTTATCTGCTTACTTTATTAAGAGCTAAAAAAGCCTATTCATTGTCAATTAATAAATGGTTCAATGCCGAAATAATAAAAGCTGTGGTTTCTTGTGGTGCAAGGTCATAAAAACATGTCCAAGCATCGACTTTATATTCGTTGTAGTTATTTTCTCTGGCTGGATAAGTTTTTATATACGCCAGATTCACTGCATGACCTATAGCTACATCGACTATTATTTCCTCATCGATCACTAAACTGTTATTTTGTTCAAAATAACTGGCCATAGCATTTAATGCTTCGATACTTAATTGACGATATTCTGCAGACTGAATATTATTCAACATATGTTCGGTTAATAGCGCAAATGACGTTTCCCCGGGGGTCATATCACTTAGCACTAAACTGCTGCATATGCGATTTCGTTTGTCCATTTTATTGCCAATAACCAAGCCTTTCGTATGGTGTAAAATCAACCAAATACGATTATTAAACTCTGCAGATCTACGATCAATAATCCCTTGATGTTGACGCCATGCTAACCAACCATCAGTGGGAGCAGTCAGCGCTTCTAGTCCTAAGTTTTGTTTCCAACTCAGTTTTCCATGACCACTTTTTGCATGCAGTTTTTCTATCCGTTGAGGTAGGTCTGTCAAAGAATGATAATCTTCCATCACTTCCTCTAATCTCTTTTGAATAGCCGAGGGTGGCATGGCCATTAAAGTATCGTAAGCCACATCAGCAGGTACTTTTTCAGCTCTGACGATTTGACTGGTCAACAAAATAATAAAATGACTGACACGAATAGTCAGTAATTCACTAAATAGTTCGGGCTTAGACTTAATCAATAAACCTAAACATAACAAGACTTCTTGAGTCAGAATTTGATCTCGTACATCTTCACGGCAGTATGAGTGAATTTTATTCAGTAATTCACTGTCTGACAAAGGACGAGTGATCAAAGTATCATCAGTATAAGAACGGCCAACTTGAATAATTTTCTGGGCTATTAGTATGGCACTCACAGCTATGCCTAAATCACCGTCAGACTTACCTAACAAGCCAGATGCTTGTCTTAATACCGACCAAATACGTAAGTTTCCAGCATTACGATAAACTTCTTCAATCAGCTCTCTCAGTTGGTAATTATTATTGTCAATATTCACTACAAATTGTAAATCATGTAGCTTGACTAGATTAGTCAACAGCGCAATTTGTTCATAAATATTAATAGCACCACTAAGACGTTTGATTAAACTAGTACTATCTGTATTCAAACCTATTTCAACGCTTGTCACTTGACTAATAGGCAGTTGTTTACCTTTAGTCGCTAAACATCCAAACTGGGTCGATAGGCAAGCTAACGGAGTATTTGGTATAGAATAATCATGTAACGGCTCAATACGCTCATGTGCCGCTGTAGAGCTCAATTGCGCAACAGTGCCTTGCAATACAGGTGTATCTGCTACCTCACCACTAGAGATTTGTTTCATTAATTCAAAGAAAGACGTGCGGTCAGTATCTAATAACCCTCGGGTTAACAGCACAGTGACAATAGGTCGACCTGTTTCAGTCCAATTACGATGTAAATAACGTAACTCACTTTTGAAACGACGAATTAAAAACTCTAAATCATAACTTAGGAAAAACGATTGTTGAGTAAAAGAAGGTGTCAGACATAACACCCTTGATTGCCCCAAAACATAAATACGACTTGTGGTTAAGCTTTTGGGCATGCGAGTAGTACGACCGCTTAATCCTAAACTATCACAACGGCCAATTTGCGCATGCACATTGGCAATATCTTCTGGTCGACAAACTTTAACTGGAGCAATGTTATTAATACTTTCTGTACTGACACCATGGCTGGCTAATTCATGTTGTAATGCTTCGTCTTCTGCTAAGAAAACCAGTTGCACTACTGGCAAACTTGGCGGTTTTACATAGCGACGACCAAGAGGATCTAAATCGCCCGGACGCAATAAACCATCTTGCAGCATTTTGCCTAATAAAAATAAACTTTGCGCCCAAACCAAAGGCACATTTTCATTTGGCACCCTATCTTGAGAGCCTGGATTTTGACGTTCTAATTCGACATTTTCTTTAGGTACATAATAAAGTTCAGGTAATAAAAAATGCCCGTCCTGCTCGACCAAGACTGCATCAAGCTTTTGTCTATAGTGCGAAATTTGTGCCTTGTCATCACGAAAAATGGCATCCAGATATAGATAGGAAAAAAACAATGGCCATTCTGATTCTATATGTTCAAAATGTTTAAGCTCTTGCTCTTCGTAGTGTAATCGACCTTCATCTTCTGGTTCAGTTTGATGACCATCACGTAGAAAACGTTTTAAACCATAACGTCCTTCTAATTTCTCGATAATTTCGTTGCGAACTTTGTCAGATAAGTTGGGATCAGATACCGCAAATGCGGGATACCCCACCACACTAAGTAAGGCGGCATCAATTTCTTTAGTGTTTGACTCTCTAGGAAGCAGCGCTTTTAAAGTAATATTTGCTTGAGCAATATTATCCGGCACAACATGAATGATTGAACTTGGCCCACCTTTAGCGCCATATAAATTAAAGCCTGATAACGCTTCTAAGGCAGCCTTAGCCATACCTAAAGAGCTTGAGTTAAGTTCAACGTTACCACTATTGGTTTTTGCTCCACGCTCCCAGATCCCAAAATCAGGGGTACGATAAGCCCGCTCAATGTAATACACCAAATTTTGAATAAAACAGACTTCCTCATTGGTCCAGATTAAATCTAAACCTGAACCAATCATTTGCGTCAGAGTAAGCAAAAATACTGAGGTCGCATCTATTTGTAAATGCCCCCATTCATGATCAGCAACCACAGGTTCTCCAGTAGCTGTGTCATACTTTGCGTGTAATGAGTCCATTGGGCTGCGAGTTTTTTTGAAAGCTTCAACTTTAGCCGACTGCGACATCATCGAGCGCAATAACGCCCGCATTAATTTTACAGTACTTTGCTCTAACTCATATCCTCGACCATTATCGTTATCGAGCTGACGGTAAGCTAAGCCCAATCCCCAAACCGCGAGTATGCTGTAAACATTGTCTCTAACCCAAGCATCTTGATAATTGCCATGCACTGTTATTGCAGTACTGGCTGGTAATAATCCCGATAAAGGATGCTGCTTATCTATAATCACAGCTTTAATTTGCTGATAATATTTTTCTAACTGATTATGTAAATCAAGATTTTTCACAATGAATCCTTTTATAAAGTAAATACATTTTAAAACTATTTGAAAGAAAAATATTTAGTCAAATAGTATAATTTTTAGTCCAACCTATGGTTATGGAGATTTACGATAATTTATTAACAATGAGCAAAATGTGCGCCAAATAAAAAGACTAAACAGAAAAATCAAACGAACATTCAAATTCGGTTTCAATCCTACGTATCTATTAGCTTTGTCGCCGATAACCAAGAGGTAATATCTCAGGTAATAATCAACTAAAATCCGATTTACTTGCCACATAGCGCCAAATGAGGGCGATCATGCCTATAGTTCACCCATAATGTCTATGAATTATTATGACTAGCTAATAAATATTCACTTTCATTTAATTATCACAAACTTCTGTCAGCATAAAAGGTACAAGCGTAAATCTGTCTTAATTTATGAAGATCAAACTTATTACCAAATTAAACTTATGAAAAAAATCACTACCCGTTCCGGCATTACTATCAATTTTCAAGACAAAGGAAAAAAGTCGGCACCTGTCATTATTATGATCATGGGCTTGGGCGCACAAATGACCATTTGGCCAGATGAACTGTATTTAGGTTTAGTAGAAAAAGGTTATAGAGTGATACGTTTCGATAATAGAGATGTAGGTTTATCGACTCAGCTAGACGAATTGGGGGATCCAAGTTTACTGAAAACTTGGCTCAGTCATCGTTTGCCCTTTCGTTATTCTACCCCCTACAAACTTGAAGATATGGCAAACGATGTGTTGGAATTAATGGCCGCACTTAAAATTAAAAAAGCCCATTTGATTGGTGCGTCAATGGGCGGCATGATAGCCCAAATATTAGCGAGTCATCACAAAAAGAAAGTGTTGAGTTTAACCTCAATTATGTCTGCCACTTCGCCTATCGTTTCAACTTCAAATCTTAGAATAATGTTAGCTTTAGGCAAACGTCCCAGAAAAAGTCATAACGAAGCGGCAATTCGTTATAACATTAAAATGAATAAGTTAATTGGTAGTCCTAGCTATCCAATAGATGACCTCACCCTACGTCGACAAGCTAAACTTAATATTAATCGAGCCTATAACCCAGCGGGTGTAAAGCGCCAGTTAGCTGCCATCGCAGCCACAGGTGATAGACGGCACAGTTTAAAACACATTAAAGCGCCGACATTAGTTATTCATGGTTCAGATGACCCTATAATCCCTTGTATTGGCGGCCAAAATACAGCTGAAAGTATTAGAAAAGCCAAATTGAAAATCATCCAAGGTATGGGCCATGATTTTCCTCCGGAGCTAATGAAAAAAATGACTAAATGGATTGCTAAACATGTGAAAAAAGCAGAACAAAAACGAATTAAGAATAAACGTTTTAAAGCAGCCTCCCCCTTACAAAAACAAAACTACAAAGGCTTGTCTGCAGTGGCTGATTTCACTTCTTCATCGAGTTCATAATCTCGTAATTCAGGCGGGTAAGTATCACGTAATATTTCAAGTACAGGAGAATGAAAATCTCTTATATATAAAATATATGTAACCCAGATGGTGGCGACAATAAATGCCACTGGATGCAAAAACCAAGTAGAAGCGGCAATTCCATAATAATAAGAACGAATACCGCGATTAAACTCGTTACCAGCACATGAATTAACCCTGGCCATTCTTTTAGCAGTTTTTAATCGATACTCTTCTGATGGCATATTCTCTCTATAAGGGCTACCACCAATCAAAATACACAAGAAATTAAACTGCCTTAAAGACCAGGTAAATTTAAAATAGGCATTTACAAAAATTAAAATTAATAGAATCAATTTTAATTCAATCAAACCACTAGAAACAGCTTGGGCAAAAGGCATATCTTCAGAAAAACTTAATAAACGTTCAACCGAACCGACTAGAGCGAATAAGCCTGCAATAATATAAATAGTAGTAGACGCATAAAACGATACACTGGCCATTAAATTACTGACTAAACCCGCACAAGCTACAGGGATTTCACGGGCAGCCGATTCCATAGCCCATTGCAAACGGTATTCATGGGTAATCCCTATCAAGCCTTTACGGCCTATATCACCTCGTTCTAAAATAAAACGGTAACCCATCCAGCAACTAAAAAATAATACTATGCCTAAGTAATCAACCCATGACAAAAGCAACACTATATTTTTCAGATCATCCATATTTAAACGCGCCTTATTATCGAATAAGTTTATGCATCAACAGTTTGTTGAGGTATTTTCACAGCCTTTTTAAATAGCCGCTAAATAATCACGCTATTAGATACGAAATAAACGCTATTTTCTATCGTTAAATCATATTACCTGTTTTACTTTATCCTAAGTAATTAATGCTAGAATCAAAAAAATAGAGTAAGGAGGAAACAACCGGTGAAAACTTTTTGTATGCCGACACTAATGAAACTAGTAACGATAGTTCTAGTTATTTTATTTATCCAACCGAGTTACTCCGCCTCATCTCCCATTAGACCGATTTCAACAAAATCAGAGCATATTTATGGAGCGTTAAACGCGCCAGTAAGTATCATCATGTATTCAGACTTTTCTTGTCCTTATTGTAAAAAATTACGCTTAACCTTAAAAAAATTTGTCAACCAATCATCGGGCCAAGTGAATTGGGTATATAGACACTTTCCCCTAGAAAACAATTCCTTGGGATATTTACAACAAGCAAACGCGATTGAATGTTCAGGCAAAATGTACGGCAACGAAAGCTTTTGGGCATTAACTCAAAACTTATTCAACTTACCAAATAATACGCCTGAAAATGCGCAGCAATTCATTACCCTGGCCGCGCAAAAATCTAATCTAAATAGCAAAGAATTGATGCTGTGTATAAACAGCAATAAATATCAACCTCTTATAGAACAAGATCAAAAAGAAGCCAAAGAACTGGGTTTAACAGGTACACCTGGGGTAGTTTTCGTGAATAATAAAAACAATAAAATAATCGTAAAACAAGGTGCGCTTAATTATGCAAACCTCACAAAATTTAGCCGTGCAGTTGTAAATTCGCCAAGTGATGACAAATTAAAATAAGTTTTGGGGAATATCTTTCACTGTATCTTGTAATCAACAAATAAAAAGCTCGGAGTAAACTGAACAAAACCTTTAAATCAGGTAATGACAATTACAATCCGAGCTATTATCTTTTAATAATTACGGCTATTTAATAGCACGTAACTTAATTTTTTCTACCGCTTTCTCGCGGCGAATTGTTTTACGTTCTTCGATCTGTAGCTTGCGTTGTGCCTTAGATTTTTTCACCTGCTCAAGTTGTTGCTTTTTAATCACTTGCATAGGGTCATCTTCAACTTTAGCCAATGCATGTGTGCTACAAATAACCACACTTACAGCGGTAAACAATGCAATTTTAAATTGTTTGTTCATTTTATCATTCCTTATAATTTAAAACTCGCCAGCCACAGGCCGACGAGATGTTAAACCCCCTATTGGGGAAAATCATTAAACCCAAATCCTTCTGACATAACAGCATCAAATCGAATAACACGAGGCTGGCCAGCAATAGGTCGACAATTATCTATATTTTGATTACGGTAATTTGATTGGTAATTAAAATTCTCGACAGAGTAATAACCAGGCGTTACAGTGGTACTAAAATTACCATTCATATCAGTCATAAAAGCAACTTCACCTGAAGATTGATAAATAGTAAACTGCTCATCCTCAATAGGTGCACCAAAAGCGTCTACAAATTTCCCTTCAAACACGCATTCTTCTGTGCCGCCTAAATCAATATATTGGGTGACACCCGCAGAAATAACACTACCTCCGTAATAATAAAAAGGGAATGTTGAGTTAGCGGACATATAGCCTAAATAAGCATCAGCCATAAACTCTCCATTACTATCGGTAGTGCCAGTTAAATCGATTGCGGCTCCATTATTATTATTATTCCAAAAACTAGAAGAATAATTAATATTAATTCCTGGTAATCGTGCATTATCAGAATCGAACATAGTCACAACTACAGGCACGGTTAGCAACACAGTGCCGATATCAACGGTTCCACCGTCAGTACTTGAATTATGAAAATTGTTAATCTGAAATTGTGATTCACCCGCTACTTGATAATTATGACCTAAATGTATATCTCCTACAGGTGCCATGATCGGACCAAAACTCGCCGGTGAACTGGTAAGATCTAATGACCCACTGAAGTAGCTAAAATCGCCAAATTCACCAGAGTTTGTATTCATGTAAAAAGAGGAAAAAGCTGCTGGATCAATATCATCAGCTAAATACACGTTTCCACTCACAGGCCCCCATAACACAGGTAGATGAAGATCATAATCACATACTGTCGTACCATCCGAATCAACAATACAAGAAGACAATTGACCACCGTCAGATTCACCGTAGTAATAATCATTAATGTAAAATTCAGTTGACCATTGATTTCCAGCATAGTCATAATCAGCTCGAATTAGCCCCAAGTTTCCATAACTATACTCATCAATGCAACCAGCGAAATCAATATTGAATTGGTATTCACCCATTGCATTGGTCATGACAAATTCATCAATTGAAGTACTGTCATAGCAGTTGTTAGAATAATGCAACTCTAAGTTTGCAAAGGGTAAGCCATCTGTACCATAAGCTACACCGCTTAGCTGATATTCAAAACTAGCAGCAACGGGTACCCAACGATTAGCAGTAGTAAACAAACCAGCGTCATCGGTAGCCACTAACTCAATATTACAATATTCAATTGGATACGTTAGCACATCAGGGGCAGTCATTACTGCTGTATATTGTTCACCCGATACGCCGCTCTCGCTGCTCGGCGTCATATACTCAGAGCCATTGGTCTCACCGTAATAACCACAATTGACCGACCAATCTAAAGTCACAGTAGAGTTTTCAGGATCAGTGACTGTCGCCTTAACATCAGCTGTTTCGCCTGGCAACAATGTACCGCTACTAACACTGAATTCCATAATGACTGGAGGAAAGTTAACCTCTGCTGATAGTGGTAAAATTCCGTTATTATCAGATTGGTGGTCAAGATTCATACAACTACCAGATTGTGTATTGCTTAAACAACTGCCTTGGGTATCTGGAGTATTAAATACCGCAGCATCAGCAGAAACTTGCGTTAAGCTGTAAGTATTGTCACCGTCATCTAACAAGTAGAATTTATTGCCGCCAATATTGGTATACACCTTGATTTGTTCTGGGTTAGCAACATCGGTAGTGATTTTAACGGTGAACGAATCAAACTGCGAAACCCCTACATCGTTTGAACAACTTCTAGAAGGAGATGTACCGTTATAACTTACGCCTTCAACATACCAACCTAGAGAGTTGATATCTGTATCGTTAGATTCTGATTGAATGCTGTATTTCATACAAGAATGGGTAGAAATTGGTTGGTCATAATTCCACCAAGTAAAGTGAGCTACGCCACCACAAATCTGTAATTCGCCATCACGATTTTCGACAATACCTTGACCTTCTTCTTGCCAAAGACCAGCGTCTTCATCGTAATACCAAAGAGGTACCGTATCACCAACCTCTAACCCAGAGGTAGCTTTCATACATACTTCAGCCATTTCACCGGCTGCTAATTCTGTGATTTCATTACCGTCTTGATCGACTAAATCAAATTCCATCATACCGAAAGTTTCAAGGGTGACTTGTCCAGTATTTGGATCTGCGCCCACTGGTAAAGCCAACAAATCACCACCAGGAGCCGATAAAATGTCATCCGTTTCAGGATCTAAATAGGTTATTTCGCCAGTAATGGCAGTGACACCTACTGGTAAGGCGTTAACTGGGATAGTAAGTGAACCCACGGGCGCACCGTCTTTATCAATTTTAACACCTTGAGTCACATCGTCATCTGTAGTAATAACTTTTGAAATTTGTTGTAAATCAATTGTCACTTGGTAATCAGTTTTACCCATTTGCCAAATAACTTTAGGATTACCGGTAGCGAAACCATCAGCCACAACTTCTACTGGGAAAAACTTATCAATACCATCAGAAGCTAACTCTGCGTTACCCACATTGGCAGTAAATTCACCGGACAAATCAGTAGTGGTATTGACTGAATTTTTACCTACTTTAACAGCAGCTAAATCGACAGCAGCGCCATTACCAAACACTAAACCCACTATGGTAATACAATCGTTATTAGGATCTGTAGGACAAATATCTTCTGAATCAGGGATCCCATCATCATCGGTATCTGGGTCGGTTTCTTCTATAAATTGTTGAACTTCCAAAGTGTAGTTAAAAGCTCCACGCTTTCGGACAAACCATACGCGTGTTGTATCCTCAGCTGATGCTAAATCGAAATATGGATGGCCATTATCATCACTGCCAGTAGCATTCATCACATCCATACTTGAATCAGTTACGACTATGCGCAGCATATCTGACAAATCGTCTGAATTTGCCAATGCTACGGTATTGTCGGTGTAATAACCGGTACCACGAATATAAAAACGCTGACCTTGGGTAATTGTTACATCTTCTACTTTTTGCCAACTACCACCGACAGCGACAACAGCAAAAGCGTTAAACGAAATTTGACTAAAAAAAGCTATAACAAGACAAAAAAGCCAAGCATGACTGCTTCGCCCTTTTGGTTGACTAAAAATACCAAAATTTACCATTTCCCTTCTCCTTGTCTTAACGACAGGTCCGCCAACAGACTTCAGACTTGTTAGTCAATCCAGCCGGTAAGAAATAAATAATGTGGTTACTAATAAACGCTAATAAACGCGAGAACTACCCGCGAGAACGCTTAATTAAACATAAACTTATTACAAATAAAAATAGTGTCGCCGGGGCAGGCACAGGGTTGATTGGCGCTAACATTTCTGTAATTTTAATATTAGAGACAGTTAGTGTGTCACCAAGAAATAGATCTCCATCTAGCACACCAAATTCTATTGACACATCGTCACCAGCATAAGCCGTAACATCAAAACTTCCGCCTAGGGTTAAATCTTCAAGAATGTTATTCATATCATCTTTAAGGTAAGCAAAAGCAAAGTCAGAAAGGGGGTCAGTAAGATCGGTTAAAACATCCAAAGACAGCCACAAACTACTGCCCATCAAAATGTTATCAAGTTGAAAATCTTGAAACATAACAACTTCCCAAACGTCATTGAATACTGCGTCAAAGTTAGTCGTTAAAATAGCGCTATCTGGCACTGTTGTATAACTATCAGGATAAGTCGCAAATAAATCTCCAGAAGAAGAAATATCATCAGTCCCATCAAAAACAGTCACCGCAGCTTGCCAATTATCAAATCCTAAACTGAAATCTGAATTTAATAATGTAGCATTGGCATTTAGACCAAAAAAGAAGCTAATTAATAGTAAAAACGATTTTGTGAGGTGTTTAAAATTTTTATTCTTACACATATTTTTCTCCATAAAAAACAACGTAATTTAATTTGAAACTTGTCGATAAGGCCTTACTTACAGCCAAGTTCAACTTATGAAGCAAGAAGCAGACCCGCAGAAAAATATTGTATATATTTCAAACAATTACTAAAATCACCCGGCAAGATGTAAATGAAACATCACAAAAGTGTAAAAATACCTGACAATATTTCATGAAAAATAGCTAAATCAGTCGCTGTTTTTTGGGGAGAGTATTTTCAGTCATGGGCCAGTCGCACATTGCCAGGGTTGAGTAATTTTCAAACCAACCGTGAACTTAAATCTTATTTGTTATTTGGCAAACTTATATGCCTGAAGAGCCAACCCTTCACATACCGAATTAAAGGCATCTCCCTCAAGTAAAGGTAAGTCTGGGAGCATCACTTCTTGCAGCTCTTTTTTCACTATTGGCGACAAACTCATGCCACCTGTAATAAACAACATCTCTGGTGGCTCATTACTATTTTGCAAGCATTCAGTCACTAAACTTTTAACTCTGCGTAACCAAGACAACATAGAGCGATTTAAATCATCGAGATTAATATCAACCTCATAATCAGCCTCGATATAGTGTAAAGGCAGGGTAATTTCATTTTTTGAAGACAATAACTCTTTGGCCAACCGAGACGAGTTAACCAATCGAGCCGAGAGCTTTTCTTCTTGCACGGTTTGTAGTCGTAAGATTAATTTAGGATCTTTTAACATACATCGAGACTGGGCTATTTCTAAACCGTAATCATCTGAGAAAAAATGATCGAGTTTGGGAATATTATCCACAGCACACATATCTGAATAATAAGTAGGAGGCACTGGCAAACCATTAAACATTAATTGGCCCAATCCCATAGTCGGTGCAATAGATTTAACAATCAGATTTTTATCACATTCCATGCCACCTAAACGTGTACCGGTAACAGACAATACATCTTGCTGTCGATCCATATTGCCCTGTTTGTCTGGCGACAAGCGAATACAACAAATATCAGTGGTACCACCGCCAATATCCACGACTAAGGTGTTAGTCGGTTTATCTAAGGTTTGTTCTATTTTATAAGCTGCGGCGATAGGTTCTTCTAAAAATTCAACATGACTAAAGCCAGCTTTTTTTGCCGCTTTTTGCATGATATCAATAGCTTGATTATTACCTTCTTGCCCTCTAGTACCATGAAACCTAACAGGTCTGCCAATCACAGCAGTGTCGACGGTTTGTTGTAACTGGGTTTCTGCACTTTCTCGAAAAAATGCTAATTGTTTAGCAATAATGCCAATAAAGGCCTGTTGTTGGCCAGCTACCAAACTAGCGCCTAAAAAATTCTTGGGCGAATAAATCAAGCGACCTTTTTCAGGCGTTTTTAAATAACGTTTAAACCCTTCTTCACCAAAAGCAAACTTTCCCGTTTCTGCTAACTGCTGCAATGACAAATCTTGTACTGTCATGTCTTTAAGCAGCAGCTCAATTGCTCTGCGCTGTAACTCAGGTAAATTATGAAACTCAGCTCTTAAATCAGCTATTTTTTCGTTGTATATGTTTTGTTCCCGAGGATCTTGCGCTTCATAATAGCTGTCTTTGGCTTTGTCAATTTGTTCTGAGATAACCCGTTTAATTTGCGCAACTTTCGCTTCTATCATGGGGATAGGCGGTCTAGGCAATTCATGCTCATAATAAATAAACACAGATGAGCGGATTTTATTCGCTTCCTGCATTGCAGGATCGAGTTTGATAAAATGATGCTGTTGACCATCAAAATATACTACTTCAGAATTTGAAGTACCGTAATCTATACCTATTGCTGCCATTATTACCGTTAACTATTTTTGAAAACAAAGTCGCGGATTGTAAAGTAAAACTCACTTAGGTTCATTAGTTGTTTTGACTGATACACCTTACATATTTTTATTATGCTTGATCCGCCGTTTATAACAATCTTGCTAAATAATTGTTCGCTCAGCGATAATTTAAAAGGGCTTAGATAGGGAGCATGACTGGCGCTCTTTATTATACTTTAAATATTTTCACTTGTTCAGAAAGGTCAACGGCTAAACGAGCCAATTCATCACTGGTTTCATTAATTTGTTTGGCACTTTCACCTGTTTCTAACGAAATCACACTAATATTCGATGCTTGCTGGCTGATATCTTTTGCAACCGTACTTTGTTGTTGAGTAGCGGCAGAAATTTGAAGGTTCATGTCAGAAATCATCGATACAGAGTTTTGCACTTCATCTAACATAGATGTAACTTCGTGAGTGTCCGCTACAATAGTTTCCGCTTGGCTAGCGCCCTTATTCATAGAATCAGTTGCAGCAGCGACTTTAGACTCTAATGTTTGGATCATGTTTTCAATTTCCACTGTGGACTTTTGGGTGTTTTGGGCTAATGTTCTAACCTCATCAGCTACCACGGCAAATCCACGCCCTTGCTCCCCTGCTCTAGCTGCTTCGATCGCTGCATTTAAAGCTAACAAATTGGTCTGGTCTGCAATACCTTTTATCACCACTAAAATATTAACAATATTTGCAGTGCCATCTTGTACTTGATTAATTAAATCTTGTGATACTTTCAAATTTGACGCGAGTTCAATAATCCCATCAATAGTTTGCTGTACTGTCACACCGCCTTTATCGACTAAAATTTTAGAATGATTGGATGCATTCGAAGCTTCGTTAGTATTGCTTGTCACTTCGGCCACTGATGCGCTCATTTGAGTAATAGCTGCCGCAACTTGATCCGTTGCTTTGTGTTGCCTAATTACATTTTCATTAGTGATTTGAGTAATCATAGAAAGCTCTTGGGATGCAGCTGCTTGTTGCTCTGCTGAATTACCAATATGCTCAATCATGGCCTTTAATTTTGCAATCATTTCTAACATAGATTTTTGTAATAGGCCCAACTCATTATGTTGGTCAACTTCAACTTTCACAGTTAAATCACCATCTGCAACTCGCTTTACATTTTGAGCAACTTGTTCAATTGGGCCACTTATATTCTTAGATAACATTAGAGAAATGAAGTAAATAAGTACTGCCACAATACCAATAGTAATCATAGAGAGTTGAATTAGAGTATCACTTGTTTCAAATGCTTCAGCTTCATCTATTTCGGCAATTAAAGCCCATTTAAAATTACCTACATCGACAGTGGTAAATGCCGATAAAACAGAATTGCCATTGTAATCGATAATAATATCACGGCCCGTTTTTCCCTTAAATGCTTCAGCAACGGCCTGAGTATCCACGCCGTTGTTTTTCACACTGCCAGCAAAAGAAGCTATGACTGAATGTTCTTGGGGATCTAAAAACGAATCAGAACGCATAAGTTTATCTTGCCCGACTAAGTATGTTTCGCCAGTTTTTCCCATACCATCACGTTGCTGCATAATTTCATTAACTTTATCCAATGGAAATTGCAGCGCTAAATAACCCATTTGCCCTTCAAGCTTTAGCATAATAAATGCCGCCGGTTCGTTATTTGAAGGAGGGTAGGATTTAAAATCACTCACCACTAGAGTATTAACAGGGCTGTTTTGTGCCAATTGAAAAGCGAGACCAATACTGGATTTTGACAAATTTGAATTAGGTATATTCATTCCCAAATCTGATTCTTTGGCTGCTGTAAAAATAATATCTCCATTACCATTTATAAAAAACAAATCATACCAACCGTTTATTTGATTGATTTTTTTTAGTCGACTGGCATATTTTTGTTCCGCTACTTTCCAGGTATTGCCATGAATATTGTCCTTCGAAAATGCGTTATCAAATTGGATAAAGCCTTCAAGCAAATAGGGATCATCTTTGTTAACTAGTAAACTAGCTTTGAGTGTATCAAGGTAATTATTTAATTGAGATTTTTTGACCGAGCGAATCGATTCTAACTGGTTAAAGGCTATAGATTTAATAGAATTACTTGCGGTATTGATACTTAAGAATGCAAATATAAATAACGGGGTTAGCGCCATTAACAAAAAAACCAAGGTAAGTTTTTGACTAATTTTTTTAAAATGAAACATAATTATCCCATTGTTTTCTTTTATTGTAGAAACATTTTAAACCCCAAATGACGACTATTGTGGCAATAAAACTTAGTATCGTTTAACAACTATAGTCGGCTAATTTTAATCCAATACGATTAAAATTAGAATTAGACTATTGTATTACTCGTAAAACAAAAAACGTTACCCATACAAACTCATTTTAGTTTGTAAATACAATAAGTTACCAATAAAAAATAAAACAACCTGAGTTCTGGATAAGAAGTATCGTCTAATCTGAATTTATCATTACAATTCAATAGCTTAATAAGGTTCACCCAAATCACCTCACCTGAATGCTTACTCGGTGACGAAATTTTTCGTGGATAGCAAGGCGGATTGTCGTACTTAATAACGTGTTATTGCTAGACAATCTTATTTTTGTCTTACTGCTCTGAATCTAAGAGTAAAAGTTCGTGTGGTAAATGTTCAGCAAGACGATATGAATATCCGGCGTATCCGCCAAATGATTTACTTCCGTAAATTTGTGCGCAAGAGAATACGACCTAATTTAATATATTATTGCCGGTCAATGCTGAATGCCAGTCAATATAAAAATGCCCAACTTGGTCAGTGCTCGATATAGGCAAAGTCTGTTATTCAATCACCATTTATTTACCACTACGCTCTTGATAGGCCATGGTTAACAATAATAGTCGCACTGTTGTCAGGTTTAGTTTTCACTGAGAGTCGATATCAACCAAGCCAATCAGTCGCAGCTGTCACATTGTCAAAATACTTTATGTCTCCAGAAATAAACCAAGCGCCGACTTTAGCTGCAAGCTGCTGCCAGTTTTTATTGCCGTATATGGCTATTTTATGAAATTCATTATTATGTTTAAGGCCCAGCTTTAAATCGTCCCAAGCGGCTCTTAATTCCCAACCTTCTAATTCAGTGCCATCAAACAGCACATTTACTTTAGGCTCTTTTACCCCAGCCAAAGCGGAATCAATCATAGGAGTGATAATTTCATAATCAGAGTGAGTTAGTTTACCTACTGCTTTTAAAGTAAGAAAAAACTCACTATTAAATCTTTCTATGCCAATAGACAAACCATGTCGAGTTGAATGCATTATTAATTCTCCAAATAGTAAAAACTTTAATATTAAATTTGCGCCTTTACATCTGTTTATCGACCCGGACCGAACCACCAGCCAAATAAATCAAACGAATTTTGTCTTGAGAATGAAATACCATCCGACGGTCAAAGTCTTGTATCACCATGTACTCTTGACCTTTATCTGTGACTATCATCAATTCAACCAGCTGTATTGGCACTTCCCGTGGAGCTGATTTTTTATCTGCTACAGAACTACCAATAATAGCCCCTAAAATAGTGGTGATAGTACGGCCACTGCCGCTACCAAATTGGTTACCTATGGCGCCGCCTACTAGCGCACCACCAAAAGTTCTCCAGCCATTATGACTGTCTTCAATCAATTCATATTCTGTAATATAACGCACGGATTTCACTTGCCCAAACAACACTTTCTCAACAGGTACAGCTTGGTTGCGACTATAATCGGCAAAAGCCGGTGGCATAAATGCCCATGCCATTAAACAAATTAATAAAAACTTCATGCTTCTAGCCTCCCATCTTAATTTAGATTACCAACCTACAGTTTCTTTGGCTCTAGTCTTACGTATCTCTGTTTCATCGGCCCACTCAACTAAACCACTTTCTAAATCCATTAAACGCATAGTAAATTTATAATACAGATCTGCTTTATCAGCATCGTTTTTCACTATACTTGCTAGGCTACCGTATAACATATATTCAGCGCCCACTTGTTTACCAAATTGTACTGCTTTGCGGGTATTCACTAAACCACCTTCATTTTGAAAGTTTATTTGATCACGCACAGCCTGAACTTTACTCATATCCACAAAGCGGAATTTGCCAGACTGTAATAATTTCGTCGAAATCGAATCAGTTACCGATTCTGTATCTATATGTTCGCTGGTTTTATTTTTAATAGAATCAACAAACATTATTGGCCTTTTATTAGCCGTTAACGTCCCCACTACAGGCGAAAGTAATAACGAGTCAGCCATTTGATTTGATATCTTTTGTAAATCAGTAGAGCCAAAATTAATATTGGTGGTTTCTACCGCCTCGGCGTCACCATATCTAACGACAGGTTTGTTAACACATCCTGCCAACAACGAAATAGATAAGCCAGTAACTGTGATTAATAACATTTTGTTCATCATAATTTTCCTATTTTCAATTGACTAAATACACGAGTCAAAACTCATGACCTGCATATTGTTGACCTGTTTTATAAATTTATAATCTGATAATTTTGCTGACTACCAATAGCAGTAACTTTAATCAGAGTGATACGTTTAGCATTCACATTAAGCTCAATTTTTTCAGTTTTATTGTTACCACTGAGATTGAGAATTTGTTGTCCTGACGGCATAGACAACCGCATAATTTGTACATTTTCTGGCAAGGTAAGCCAACTGCGAGTATCTGCATTTTCAGAAGTCATATTATAAATAGCGGCAAGTATGTTACCTAAATCGCCACCTTTTCTACTCATAGTACTACGTAGTTTTTCTTTCGCTATCAAACGGAGTGTTTGCCGAGTCACCAGTTCTGGTATTTGCTCTTTTAAATCAATAGCAGCCAATGAAGCGACGGTTACCAGCTTTTGTGACGAATAACTTTTCTGCTCGAGACTGACAGTAAAAAGTTGAGTATTTATGACTCGATCTTGATATACAGGCAATGAAAAGCTAAAAAACCTGGGTTCATATTGGCTAGTATAAATTGGCAAATTTAAGCCTAACTCATTTTTAGCAGCCACAACCCCCTGCTCTAACAAAATAACCACATCCCCCGTGTTATCCGCTGGACTTTTATAGGGACCAATCTGCTCAGTATATTTGGCTAAATCACTGCTCATCTGTAATTTAGTCGCTAGCCTCATTACATCTTTTTGAATATAAATATTGTCTGGAGCGATAGCTAAGGCTTTTTTATAATCAATATAAGCATCGTTCAATTGTCCTGCAACTTCATACAACAAAGCTGACACATAGTAGGTATAAGCATTGTGAGTACTCGTTTTCTGCTGACCTATAATTCCATCCATAGATGGGTAAAGCTTACTTAATTTATTTTTATCATATCGCCCTTCAGTTCCTTCTAGTGTAGAGGTACTTTGTGGGACTTCACTTTGGGTAACTTGATTACCTCGACGGATCTCAACCAAAGCCCCCTCCAAATTCCCCAAGTACAAATAGTTTAACGCTTGATAGGTGTGCAACATACTTTGTTCATAAACGGGAATTTGATAACCCTTGGCATTGTCACTACTTAGCAATGCTGCCATATTTTCCACGCCACGACTCAAACGAATTTTGGCTTTATCTCGCTCGTCTTCAATTACTGCATAGGCTTTTTCAAAACTGTTACGGCTTTCCTGCCAGTTATTGGCTAAAAATTGCAGTCGACCTTTTTCTAGTAAACTCAAAGTGTAATTATTATTACCCGTAGCAAGATCAGCAACTAATGACTCTGCTTTATTAAAATTACCTACACTTTGAGCAGCACGCACAGCTTGCATATTTTCGGCATAGCCAGAAAACACATCCCCCAATTGCATAGTAGTGCAACCCGATATACTCAAGCAGAGAAGGAACAACAGCAAAGTCTGTTTGTAAGCTTTATTCATTAACATTTTGTACTACGTAAGTGATCATAAAAGTATGGGTAAAGAGTAAATAAATGTAATTTTTTATCAGCAGACGGAATTGCTCTGAATCATATATGGCTTACCCCAAGAAAGAATACACATTATTTGTATAACAGATATTGGAGCTAATTTAGCAAACTAAACTGAACAGATACTGAAGGAATAAAACTTTCTGTCTGATTTGGACTCGATATGAACTTAGCTAAAAATTAAAAAATGCGATTTATTCTCCTCACCATTCCGTTTTCACACTTCTCTAAACTGGCACTTGAATAATATGTACACAAGGCATAGATCTGTCCCAAGCATTTTCGTTACGATTGACTAACTTACTGCTAATTATTTTTTGCTTATCGTTAAGGGTAAAAGTTACCCTGCAATGCCAAAGCCTATTATCAGACGAGAGTGTTTCTTTAAAATACATCAATACTGTTTTACCCGAGGCATCATTAGCTGTTTCATAAGGTTTACCAATTTGGGCATAAAGTCTAGTGGCAGGTAAACCAAGCCATAATGAAAGCCTGTGCTCTAACTCCGACTCAGCAACCAACTCATTAGTTGCACAGCCAGCCCCAAAAATAATCAAACAAGATAATAATATTCGTAATATTTGCATGTTAGTCCTTATGACTGCAGTACAAAGTATGCGATAAAAGCCAACCAACTTAATCCAAGCAATATCCATGGTAGAAAAGAACGTTGGTTATCACTAGGTAGTCGCTCTTCGGTTTCATGACTTTGGACTGGTTGTTTTGTTTTCTGCTTACGCTGCTTATCAATTTCTCTTAACTTTTTACTATGTTGTTTTTTATATTCAGCAATGCCCTTTTCAATACCTTGAGCAATTAATTTAGTTTGCTCTTTAGTCTGTCCTGGCTTTTGTGTGCCTTTGGCTATTTTTAATGCCTGAGCTTCAACTTCAGGCGATACTTTCTGTTTCATTTTTTAGCTTACTTCTTTTAATTAAATCTCTGGTTACGCTTATCAAGCCAGCTCTAACGGTTTTCTAATCGATTGTAATCTAACCAGCCAGCCTCAATAGGGTTATATTTCATAAAAGTATGGTTGAGCTTATCACTAAATTGCCAAAAATCTTTTGTGGTGCGTCGAACAGCAAATAAATCTAAAAAAGCTTCATAATCTTTTTCTGTGTTAACTTGTTGAGCTGTAGCCACTAACTTAGCTAGATCATCTTCTTTGACTCGCCAAAACGCGTCTGGATAACTACCCAATAATCCATGGACTAAGGTCACATTATCATTTTTTGGATCACGGTTATCTCCTTCAGCAAATAAACTATTCACATTATAATGGGCACTGTTTCGCACTAGAGTAAATATTTCAGCATCATCAGTATTGTTCGTTTCAACCATAATCATGCTCAACTCAGGAAAAATAGATGCTCCTACACCTTTAATATTGTTAAGTTGCCCTAACAGTGCTGTACTATTGCGGCTTAATTTACTGTCTTGCACTTTAAAACGGTTAGGTTGCACTTCTTTCACTCGTTCAGCAAAAATAGCATACAGCTCTTTTTTATGATCTGTAGTTTCAAATTCTATACCTGAGGGTTGGTCAAAAGGATTGATTTTCCCTTCTACAAAAGAGGTTAATTCAGGGCTAGCTTTTTGATACCAAGACGCTCTTTCTTGGTGACGACTATTAGGTGGCATAAAGGCTAAAAAGTTAGATTCACCTTCAATACGCAAAAAATCCATATACAAACGTGTCATTAACTGATGCCCATAATTTCCATAAACATCAAAACCAGCAACCAACAAATAGTGAATTCGCTCAAGTAAGGCATAGTCTATTACCCAAGCCGTTTTTGGCGGTTTTCCCACCAAACCTTTAATCACAGTTGCATTATCAAAGTGTCGAAACACAGTCAGGGTGGCATTATCATTTTCGCCATCACCGTCCCAAATATCGTCAGCAGTAAAATGTTGTCCATCTTCTAACTCTCTACCCATAAAGTGATGCCTAGCCCGCATGTAATCCCCCTGACGAGATGCATACTCAATCCAGCTTACAGCTAACGCAGTACTGTCTTGCTCGGCAGGAAGACGCAAATTCCCTTTTTGTGCTAAATAAAAATCATTTACTTGGTCAGAGGTAGCCACTTCTGGCTTAATAAAATAAACCCAAAAACGATCATTAATAACATTTAACGCCACTTGACCGCGACAAACAGGCCCTTTGATGTAACCCATTATAGTGTTTTGCGCACGTTCAAGCATAAAACGATAACGAGCATTAACAGGCAATTGGGTAAATGCGGTTAATGGATTAGCGGCGATTTCAGGTTTATAGCTAGGTAATTCAGTAACTTTGTATTCAGCATCTACAAACCATTTTTGCCATTTGTCTGTCAGCTCTTGATGAATCGCGTAGGGTTGATGAGCTTTAGCAACAATGGTCGACACCACTGGTTGTAAGCGATAATAAACTCGCTTAACTTTTGGGGCGTCAAATGGACGACGACTAGCAATCACGTCGATTGGCTGGCCGGTTGGTGTTTTTGAACGCACTAAATTAAAAAACTGCGGCTGAGTATTGGCCGCTGTCAACTCACTAAAATATAGATGTGAACTAAACAAATGCTCGTAAATATAACGGGCACTTAACTGCATTTTTAAATTGTTAGCATTGAGGAAGCCTTCTAATTTAACCACAGCTTCTTGCTCGACATCAGAAATAGCGACATGAGCATGCATAAGTGCCCCATCCTCTAACCAACTCATTAAAGTATTATGTTCCTTGTCGGTTAATTCAGGCAGCGCATATGGCATACCGGCAAAAGGCTGGTGCTTAGCATAACCAGCAAACTCTTGAATAGTCGGACATTGTTGACTGCGATCAATTTTCACATCAAAACGTTCATCTAACAATTTATCATCAGGCTGAGGATATTGTTTTTTAAGTGTTAACATTTTAGCCAACACAGAAGCTTGGGTATTTGCTTGCGGCGTTTGAATTCGTTCATTTAATACCGGATAAAAATCACGCTCTCGCCATTCTGCGGGGCTAAAACCATCAATAAACAAGCGGTTAGGTGTCGCCGCTAAAATACGGTCTCCGTGATAAACCTTTTCTTTATTTGCCCCGCGCTCAATACCTTCTGGTGAAGACATTTTTAACTGACAAGGTGCATCGTAACAGGCATGACAAACCACACAGCGGCTTTCAATAATAGGTGCCACCTCTTCCTTATAAAATAGCGCCGCAGGGCTATCAATCGAAGGCTGCAATGAGCTTATCAGCTCGCGGTTACTGACATTTTCATCACCATACATGCTATCTAAATCTAGGTTTATGATGGCAGCACAGCCTGAACAAAAGAGAATAATGGCAATACATATTTTGATGGTACGAGAGAAGTAAATTTGCATAGAGATCCAATCAAGGCATTTAAAAATGATAGCTTATTAATACTATACGCAATCCAAACAAAACCTGATTACATAAGAGTCAAAAATTATTATCAGTCTAACGTGAGAAGCCCATTGACTCAACTTGGTTAAAAGCGAATAAAAATTAACGGCTAGAACTGACGCTATTTTGTACTACGCTTAATAATATTCACCGACATGGAATTCACTGAATATGACTACTTTTAGCGCATTTATCCGTTTGATACTTCTTATTTTAGTGCACGTACTTGTTAGCGTTTGTAATGCCAGTGTGCTGAATTCATCAATACCTCACAAAACTCCAACTACGCAACAATTAGCCACGGTTTATCAAGATGGTATAATAATTAAAGACTATTGGATCAGTGAAAAACTCGACGGTATTCGCGCCCGCTGGAATGGTTCAAACCTCATATCCCGCCGAGGAAATATCATTCACGCCCCACTTTGGTTTGTGCAAGACTTTCCACAGCAAACTATAGAAGGTGAATTATGGCTAGCCCGCAAAAAATTTGAGCAAACGGCCTCTATAGTATTGCGTGATACTCCCAATCAAGATTGGCAAAATATCAAATTTATGTTGTTTGATTTACCTGATCATACAGGCAACTTTAGCCAACGCATAACAGCTATGCAGAACATAGTAACAACTATCGCCAGCCCTTACTTACAAGTGATACCTCAATTTAAACTAAGCAGCCAAATGCAGTTAATACACAAGTTAGATGAACTCGTCGCCCAAGGTGCAGAAGGCCTAATGCTGCATCATCAAAATGCTTATTATCAAGATGGCAGAAGCTCACAACTGCTTAAACTAAAAAAACACATGGATGCCGAAGCAAAAGTGATCGCCCACCTTGCCGGTAAAGGAAAATACCAAAACATGTTAGGCGCGTTATTAGTTGAATTAGATAACGGCCTACAATTTAAAATTGGCTCAGGGTTTTCTGACTCACAACGGCAAACACCACCAGCTATAGGCACAATTATCACCTTTAAATATTACGGCCTAACCGCCAGAGGTATCCCCCGCTTCGCCAGTTTTTTACGGATAAAACCATAAAAATCAGTCGCCAGTGTCGAGCTACAAAAAAGAATAAAGGCAGTACTTAGGAGATAGATACTAGTGAATTAATAACGATTGAATGCTCTTAAATCAGCCATTAGGACTAAGACTAATGTAGCTATAGGCCCTAAAAGCAAGGAAATTACAAACCAATTTAAACCTTTACGACCTTTGCCTTGAGCTATTCCTGCATTAATTAATGCTAATGTTCCCCAACCAACAAAGTATGAGCCTGAACTTAAAATATTTTCCATATTGTTAGATTTCCTGAATAATTAAACTTTGCTGATAAACATAAACTAAGTGTTTCTGCCCTAAGTGGCAACCATCATTTCT
Source organism: Paraglaciecola sp. L3A3 (assembly GCF_009796765.1). NCBI lineage: Bacteria > Pseudomonadati > Pseudomonadota > Gammaproteobacteria > Alteromonadales > Alteromonadaceae > Paraglaciecola > Paraglaciecola sp. L3A3. Next base: position 1,245,375 of record NZ_CP047023.1, on the reverse strand, counting down.
AAAAGAGTAAAGATAGCACCATTGCAACGACGACAAACTTAGCAATATCCGATAAAAATATACTCGGACCAAGCTTTGAAACATTATGCTAATACCAACTTCAATAAATGTACACTCAGCGAGAATTTAATGGAATTGGCATAAATTGATTTTTCATGTAAAAACGGCTGGCTAAAAATTTGCTAATGCTAATATTGAAGCACTATAGTTTAAATTTTAAATGAAACAGATTAGGAACTATTTATGAATAAGCAGAACGCATTTTTAGTCATCATAATATGTGTTTTCAGTACTTTTTCGCTCACTGTAAATAGCCAACAATCGACCTCTGAATTAAAAAAGAATGGTAAACATTCAGCAGGTAAGTTATTGGTTGAGCAATACTGCACCAGTTGCCATGGCATTAATCAAATCACCCGGAGTTCGGGATACAATTATGCGGGATGGCAATCATTAACTCGCACTATGCTTGATTTATCTGCACAGCCAAGTATCGAACAACAAGTATTTACTTACCTTGCCGCAAACTATCCTATTAATACTAATCGTTCACCCACTTTAATGTCTGGTCCGCTAAAAATAGAATTTACTCGATGGCAAACACCTACCTTAGGCCAAAGGTCTAGAGATCCAATCGAAGCCCAAGACGGTAAGATTTGGTGGGCAGGACAAAGACAAAATCTTATTGGTCAAATCAATCCAACTACTGGCGCTATGAAAGAATATCCATTGCCACCCAATGCTATGCCACATACAGTCACCATTGGCCCAGATAATCATGTTTGGTATACCGGCAATAAGAATGGTTCTATTGGTAAAGTAGATCCCGCTACAGGTGAAGTCACCGAATTTAAGATGCCTGATAAAAAAGCCAAAGATCCTCACAGTGCTATCTTTGCTAACAATGGAATTCTTTGGTTTACCGCACAACATAGCAATTTTATTGGTCGTTTAGATCCTAAAACCGGTGACATAAAGTTAGTCACCTTGCCTCGAGCCAATTCTAAACCCTACGGTATTAAAATCGCTGCTGATGGCACGCCATGGGTAGCTTGTAACGGCAACAATTGCTTGATTAAAGTTAATCCCGACACTATGCAATTAACTGAAGTATTATTGCCTAACTCAGCTACTAAGGTACGCCGCCTAGATATAGCAAGCGATGGCATGATTTGGTATGTCAATTCTTCCCAAGGTCGTCTTGGCCGATATAATCCTAAAAATGGCGACATTAAAGAATGGCCATCACCTAGCGGCAAAAATTCTCATCCTTACGCCATTGCCGTTATCGATAACGTTGTTTGGTATAACGAATCTGGTATGCGACCCGATGCCTTAGTTCGATTTGAGCCAAACAGTGAAACTTTTCAAAGTTGGGCTATTCCTTCTGGTGATATCTATGCAGGTATAGTCAGGCATATGCGCGCTACCCGAGATGACGATTTATTAATTCACCAAAGTAGCACCAATAGCATTATTAAAGTGAGCGTAGCTAAGGACAGATAGTCGCCAACCTAATCAGCAGATCCTCTCGATTTGAATAAGTAATTGTTCGGACTTAAGTTTTGTGTCGCAATCAATTCTGAAATAAGAATAATTACCTTTATTGTGTAATCGCTGGAACTAAATCAAAAAACCTCAGTCTGATTTAGCGTGTGTTTAGTTTTATGTGTGTCTCTAAGTATGTGTTTAGCCCAGATATTATCTGGGCTTTTTTTTGCGCGCGACTTTATTACTGTTTTATTATTGTGCATTTAAGGCTGCAATTATATCACTAGGCTCCGAACGGGTTCGATAATCAACATCAACATAGCGCCATGTCACTATGCCCTCTTGGTTCAACACAAAGGTAGCGGGAATAGGTAAAACATTACCATTGCCGTTATTAATAACCTCAAGATCTAACTTTCTATCCACTCGCATATGCTCTAAAAGCACCTCAGGTACTTGCCATGCCACACCAAACTGTTCCGCCACTTTGGCACTTTGATCAGACAACACAATAAAATCTAGCGCCTTTATTTGATCTTGATTAAGAGAGCCATCAGGCACTTCAGGACTAATTGCCACTAACTCAGCACCAAGTGCATGAATATCGGCAAGGCGTGCCTGTAATGCTCTAAGTTGCAGATTGCAGTACGGACACCAACTACCTCGATAAAAAGTTACAACAACCGGACCTTTAGCTAATAAATTATCTAACGAGATAGATTTACCCACTTGATTGGGTAATGCAAACCTTGGCACTTGTGTGCCGATCGCAACAGCATTAGCACCTTGCTGAAACACTTTAGCTTGAACCATTAGCTCATCAATGTTTTGCATGAACTCAGGTTTCACACTTCGTGTTTCTGCAATTTTAGCGTCTGTTTGTTCTTTTAAACTTTTCATTTTTTCTCTGCTTTTAAATTATTATCTGCTTCTACTAGAGGCGGGGAAATAAATAACAAGCGGCACCGCACAGAAGCTCGCTGTTATCACATTCTTTAAAGTGAACAGTAACAAAGTAGAACAGATTAAGGCAGCGAAAATCAGCTGAGACGGGTGAATTGAATGTAAGCGTATATTTCTCCTTACTTATATATTCCCGGCTTTTATTAAGGATGTAATGGACTCTGCAATACTTGCAACTCTTGACCGTTTTGCCTGTGTTTTAGGCAAGATAGTAAGCTACCTGTAGTTTAAAATTCATTGCGTAAAGACACTTCAACCCTTTTTCTTACTGTATATTTAGAGGAAGTAGAAACTGAAAAATGCTCCATTAAAACAGGCAGGTTACCACTGCACTTTAAGCTATACTGCCTCAAATTAAGCCATTCAACTGTTCTTGGAAACGTTATGCGTTCAATTCTAGTCTCCATCATGGCCTTATTTTTTAGTATATTCTTACTGTTATTAGGTAATGGTTTACTCAGTACATTATTGATTTTGCGTGGAGTCGCCGAAGGGTTTTCAGATAAATTTTTAGGCATTCTAACTTCAGCTTATTTTTTGGGCGCATTCGTTGCGACCTTAATAGCTTCAAAGATGATCATGCGGATGGGCCATATACGTTGCTTTACTTTCTGTACCGCTTTACTCGGTTGTTGCGTGTTAGCTTACGCTTTATTCATCTCCCCTTACGCTTGGCTGGCTATCCGCTTTGTAACCGGCTTTGGTATATTTGCTATGTATACGGTAGTCGAGAGTTGGCTAAATGGCCAGACCCAAGACGCTTATCGAAGCCGCGTTTTTTCTATCTACACTCTTATTAATTTATTAGCAATCGCCGCTTCCCAACAACTTTTACTGATCGACAGTGCATCAAGTTACACCCTTTTTATAGTAGCCAGTTTACTTGTTACAGCTGCGATTATGCCAATTTCTTGGACCCGACTGCAACAACCTCATGTAAATCTTAATATGCCATCAATGAGCATTTTTAAGGTATTTGGAGCGGCCCCAGTAGCAGTTACTGGCTGCTTAGTGTCGGGATTGCTGATGGGGCCTTTTTGGGGGCTAACACCTTTATTTGTCAGCGACTTGGGGTATACCGAAAAGGAGCTTGCTGCTTTTATCTCACTCTCTATTCTTGGCGGCGCTTTGATCCAATATCCTGTGGGTCGTTGGTCAGACCGAATGGATCGTCGGCGTGTCATATTATTTACTTTTATATTGGCTAGCCTGCTGGCACTCGCAATGGCTCTATGTGCCAAGTATTACACAGTAGAGCGCGGACTGATTACCGTATTATCAGCCATGTTCTGTGGATTGACATTCGCTATCTATCCTATTTCGGTGGTGCATTTGGTAGATCGAATCAACAAAGATCATCTAGTGGCAGGTTCTAGTTGTCTGTTAATGATCTATGGTTTGGGATCTTTTATTGGACCCGCCATTGCGGGGGTTATTCTAGAATTTATGGGTGCTAGCGCCCTGCCCGCTTATTATCTGATCATTTTAACAATATCCAGCGCGGTTCTCATCATGCAATTGATCCGTTCGCGCATAGTTGAAAGACCTGAAGACCATGAAAGTCACTATGTCGCTATGGTGCGCACTTCACAAAATGTTTTGTCCTTGCATCCTGAATCTGAAGAGGTGCTTAATGAGCCTGAAGAGCGTCGCGATGAAAGACATAACTCACAGTAACGCTGCTAGTAAAACTCGGTATAATCAGATGCTAATCAATAGCAGCTAAACAGAATTTTATACCTATCAAGCAGAGTGCACTTATTTATGACGCTTGGACAAACCTTGCGGGTATTTCGCTTCTTCTTCTAAAGCTGACAAATCATTAATAATCAATTGATTGCGTTTTTTATCTAGGGTGCCGTCTTGTTTCCACTGCTGTAATTGCTTATTCACTATTTGCCGCACAGTGCCTGACATTCGCGCGAGGGTGTCATCATTTAAACCATTAACTATATGTTGCTGTTCGTCTTCTTTACCTGTGATAAAAAACTTAACTTTATTAATGTGCTTTAAAATAATACGGCTCAGGCGGGTGGTAACATTGTGCAGGACTAAACTACTGGCTAGCTCTTCTTTTTCACGCATTTTTTGCGCTAAATAAGGCATAAATTGTTGATTAAAAGTTGGGTAGTTCCACAACCACTGGCGCATAGTATCAAGTTTAACTGACAATAATCTCACTGTGGTTAAGGGCGATACAATGACATCGTGAGGTTGATTATCTAACAGTACAATTAAGTCAAAACAGTCACCGGCATAGAGCATATCCAAGGTAGCTTCTCTACCTGTTTCAGGGTTAGTTTGTTTAATTTCTACTTGCCCTTCTAGCACCACAAAAAAACGCTCATTCAATAAAGCCGAATTAAAGTAGTCACCTTTGTGCCATTCGTTAAGTTGAAATTCTTGTTGAAAATCTTCAATTAACTTTGCCGGTAAATCCGCAAAAATATTAGCTTGTTTAACTAATACCGGACTGGCTTTATGAGGGAGCTGTGGCGTGTTCTTTTGCATAGTAAAACGATTTAGGTTGTAGCCTAATAAGTGTTTTCATTTTACCTAGTTGTCACTACATAGCAAAAAATAATCAGTAATTAATCGCAACTGTCATATTTGTGACAGAAGCATTTTTCTCACCTACGTATTATGGCTCCACTTACTGAGCAACCGAGATTAAACCAGCTATGTAAGTCGGTTTAAGCAAGGTGTTTTATACGGTCAAACTGCTTACATAGCTTAAGCATCAGACTTTTTTACAAAATTATTTATTAGATAACAGGTGACTATTATGACTAAGATTATTGGAATTGATTTAGGTACAACAAACTCATGTGTAGCAGTTATGGAAGGCGGCAAAGCAAAAATTATTGAAAATGCCGAAGGCAACCGTACCACTCCTTCTATTGTGGCTTATGCAAACAATGAAACTCTAGTAGGCCAACCCGCTAAAAGACAAGCGGTAACCAACTCACAAAATACTTTATTTGCCATTAAACGCCTTATAGGCCGTAAGTTTGACGATAAAGAAGTACAAAAAGATATTAAATTAGCGCCCTATAAAATTGTCAAAGCGGATAACGGTGATGCTTGGGTGGAAATAAATGGTAAAGCCTTATCACCACAAGAAGTATCGGCACAGATTTTACGTAAATTGAAAAAAGATGCCGAAGCTTATTTGGGTGAAACAGTAACAGATGCGGTCATTACTGTACCTGCATACTTTAATGATTCACAACGCCAAGCCACTAAAGACGCAGGTAAAATTGCCGGCTTGAATGTTAAGCGCATAATCAATGAACCCACAGCTGCGGCACTGGCTTATGGTGTAGATAAAAATAGTAAGGCCGATCAAAAAGTCGTGGTTTACGATTTAGGTGGCGGTACATTTGATGTCTCGATAATTGAAATATCAAACGTAGATGGCGAAAAACAATTTGAAGTACTAGCGACCAACGGTGATACCTTTTTAGGTGGTGAAGACTTCGATTTACGCTTAATTAATTACCTTGCAGATGAATTTAAAAAAGACAGTGGTATTGACGTACAGCAAGATTCTTTAGCGTTACAACGTATTAAAGAAGCCGCTGAAAAAGCAAAAATCGAGTTGTCATCAGCACTACAAACTGAGGTGAACTTACCTTACATAACTGCTGATGCCAGTGGCCCTAAACACTTAAACGTCAAAGTAACCCGAGCGAAACTAGAGTCATTAGTGGATGATTTAATCAAAAATACTATCGCTCCATGTGAACAAGCACTAAAAGATGCGGGTTTAAGTAGAAGTGATATTAGCGAAGTGATTTTGGTGGGTGGTCAAACCCGTATGCCAAAAGTACAAGAAGCAGTTAAAGGGTTCTTCAATAAAGAACCTCGTAAAGATGTTAACCCAGATGAAGCGGTAGCCATAGGTGCCACCATACAATCAGGTGTATTGTCGGGAGCGGTTGATGATGTATTGTTACTTGATGTGACACCATTGTCTCTAGGTATTGAAACATTAGGCGGAGTCATGACTAAGCTTATTGAAAAAAATACCACCATACCCACACGTGCTTCAGAAACCTTTGCAACAGCAGAGGATAATCAAGCAGCCGTGACAGTACATGTGTTGCAGGGGCAGCGTGAAATGGCAACTGACAATAAATCTTTAGGACAATTTAACTTAACCGATATTCAGCAAGGACCAAGAGGTTCGGTACAAGTTGAAGTCACCTTTGACATTGATGCAAATGGTATTCTAAATGTATCAGCCAAAGATAAAGCAACGGGCAAGGAGCAAAGCATTAAAATTACTGCTTCAAGTGGTTTAACTGAAGATGAAATTAACCGCTTAGTGAAAGATGGTGAAATGCACGCCACTGAAGACAAACAAAAACGTGAGCTAGTTGAGCAACGTAACCAGGCCGATCAGTTAATTCATACGGTTCAAACCTCGATGGCAAGCCTAGCCGAGGAGCAACAAACAGAGCTTAAGACATTAATTGAGCAACTAAAAATGGCCGTTAATGGAGAAGACAAAGCGGCGATTGAAATGCGTCAAACTGCATTACAAGAAGCTTACAGTAAAGTAATGCAAGCAGAACAATCGCAGCAACAAGCGCAATCTCAAGCTGGTCAACAGCAAGCAGACCAAGCAAAAAATAGCGCCAACGACGATGTGATTGATGCTGATTTTGAAGATGTCAGTAACGGGTAATCTTTAGTATCAATTAATAACAGCTATTAATAACAACTAAATGGTAAGTTAATTTTTAGCTAAACATCAAATAAGTACTAACACCAAAACCTCTAATAGTCACTATTAGAGGTTTTTTTATGACTCACCAAAATGACACAAGGATATAAAGATAATTTAAGATTTAAATTTTATTTTTTTGATTTATGTTTTTAAACAAGATTAAGATGAATTGATGATGGCGATTGCGGTATAGTTGGTAACTTATCACTCTGTTTGGGCCATAGAAAATGGATTTCGTTAAGTCACTGTCTTTACTCGTTATTTTATGAACAGATTTCATTTGAGTAAAATGGGCTATGTCATTGCTTGCATCCTAATTTTAGCCTTAGGACTGGCAACACTCTGGTATAGCTACCTTGCTATTTCTAAGCAAGTTAAAACCGAAACCAATACCTACTTAAGCCATCAATCAGCCCTCAGAGGCAACACCATAGAACAAACATTACTTGCCAGTATTCGACATACTAGCTTTATCTACGCCACGCCTCCAATAGCTGGAATTACTCGTGCGGTACAAAATAATGGTATAGATCCCATAGAAAATACAGATTATGCTTTATGGGTAAAACGCCTAGAAACCATCTTTTTAGCTTACGTGCAAAATAATCCCGATATTGTACAAATTCGTTTCATAGGTAAAGCTAATCAAGGCCGTGAATTAGTGCGAGTCCACAGGCATGGTGACAAAATTGAAACAGTTCAAGAAGATAATTTACAGCAAAAAGAGCAACGTGATTATTTTCAAAAGGTTCAAACTATTCCAACAAAGCAGTTATATATTTCAGACATCACCCTGAACAGAGAATACGGAAAAATCGAACAACCAGCTTGGCCTACTTACCGTATAGCACAACCTGTATTTGATGCAGAGAATCAGTTTTTTGGCTTAGTGATTATTAATTTTAATGCACAATTATTACTTAATAAGTTGCCATTACATACTAATTCTTACATGGAATTATTTTTATTAAACGAAAAAGGCCAATACCTATTACATCATAATAAAGAGCTGTCTTTTTCTTTTGAATATGGCGAAACACAAACTTGGCAGCAAGATACTCAAGAAATAGTTAGCAAACAACAAGCTGCATCTAATATTCAAACTGTAAAATTTAACGCCACTAACAGCATTTATAATGTCAGTAAATATCCAGTCAATATAACTGTCATTTCACATGTACCACCTTTAACATTAATAGCAGCAATCAATCACAAGCAAGTCAACAAGCTAATTCTCGAACGCTATACATCATCGGTTTTATTTAACATGGGATTAATATTGCTGGCCTTCGTACTACTCACTTTATATCGATTATATAGCCAAGCCATTTTCTTACGTTTAAAAGCACAAGCCGAGTTTGAGGCCATATTTCAAGGATCGAATGACATCATTCTCTGTATTAATAGTGAAGGTAAAATAGACTCATGGAATCAAACCGCTTTAAGCTTTTTTGCAGTTGATGAAGTCAGTATGTATAAAGCGAAAATTGAATCCTTAGTCAAAGATCCTTTAGCTTTAACCTTAATTAAACAACAAATAAAAGCCATTTTTAATGGCCAAACCGTAGGCACTTTAGAATTACAATTCAGCTCAAAAACACTCCAAGAGAAAGTTATGTCGGTAGCCTTTTCGCCAGTCAATATTGGCAATTCGGCGGTATCATCTGTGTCTGCTATATTTCGGGATGTCACCGATTCCAGTTTACTTAGAAAGTCACTGCAAGATAGCAATCAAAAGCTCGAATCGCGAAATCAAGAAATGCAGGCTTTTGTTTATACCGTTTCCCATGATCTTAAATCACCTTTAGTCACAATAGGCGGTTTTGCTGAACGAATTTTAGATTCAGCCGGTAATCAACTAGATGAAAAGAATCGTCATAGACTCACACGTATTCGAGTCAATGTAGATCACATGTCACAGCTACTAGCCGATTTACTCGATTTAGCCCGCATTGTCAGACAAAAATTAGAATATAGCTCTTGCCAATTAAAAACCTGTGTTGCAAAAGCCCAACAATCCTTAAACCAATCCATTTTAGATTCCGGCGCAGAATTCCAGCTAGAAAATGGCGAACAAGAGTTAGAGGTTAATGCACAATTAGTCACCCAATGTTTACAGAACTTATTTTCCAATGGAATTAATTATGCCGTACCAGGTACTGTGCCAAAGATCAAAATACATGGTTATCAAAGAGATAATTTGAATTGTATTGCAGTATCTGATAATGGTATTGGTATTGACGTTAAACATCATCAGAAAGTATTCAAAATTTTCGAACGACTCGATGTCGGCAATGGTAGTGGTGTCGGTTTAGCAATAGTCAAAACTATCATGGAAAAACATCAAGGCTGGGTAGAACTAGAATCAACTATAGGCAAAGGTAGTACTTTTACCTTGTGTATTCCCCAAAAAATGGACAAATAGTTTTAAATGAAACCATTAAATATCATAGTTGCTGAAGACAATGATGATCATGCTGAAATGATTGTCGAAGCACTACAAGATTACAATCCTGACAATAAGGTTGTTCGTTTCAGTAATGGAGACCTATTAATTTCACATTTACAGGATCTAAAAAGACAAAATCTGGCCAAACATCTTCTACCTAACTTAATTCTTTTAGATATAAAAATGCCTTTATTAGATGGTTTAGAAGCACTTAAATTAATAAAAGCGGATCCGGCTATCAAACATATTCCAATCATGATGGTTAGCACCTCAGAAAATAGTCTGGATATTGAACAGAGCTATAGATGCGGAGCCAATAGCTACATAGTTAAACCGTTTGATTACACAGATTTTGCCCGAAAAATCTGTGAAGTAAATCGCTTCTGGGCGGATATTAGTGAGTTGCCAAAAGCATGAAAGTATTATTGATTGAAGACAATCCCGATCATCTAGAGCTGATCATAGAATGTTGTTATGGCGCCTTTACTGACAGTTGCCAAGTCGAAACCTTCGACACGTTAAGCGCCGGTTTAGCAGCACTAGGATCTAGCATCTTCGACATCGCCCTAATTGATTTAAGTTTGCCAGACTCTAATATAGAAGCCACCACTCAAACGTTAAAACAACTACAAACAACAGTTCCGATAATTGTCCTGACTTCCTTACAAGATGGGGAGGTTGGTCGACAATTAATAAAAGATGGCGCTCAAGACTTTTTACCTAAAGGCAGCCTGCACGATACACTTCTGCAACGTATGGCCTTATATGCAATTGAACGCAAACACCATCAGGTACAACTAGAAAATAGAACCCTCGATCAACAGACCTTCTGTCGAAGTTTATCTCATGACTTTAAAGCACCGATTCGAAATGTTGGACAACTCACTTCACTGCTCAAAGATAGATTAACCGATCGCCAAGTGCTAGATAGTGAGGATCACAATTTATTTGAAAAAATCGAAAATCGATTACACACAATGAACCGTTTAGTAGAAGGTTTGTACGATTATATTCTAACGGATCATATCTCGGCTGGTAACGAGTTAGTCGACCTCAATCAAATTATCATTGAATTAAAACCTATTCTGTTTAACGACGCGAAAACTCAAGTTTCAATTCATTGTGATAATTTGCCTATCATACATGGCAACCGTGCCCAAATTTTCATGCTAGTACAAAACATCCTCGAAAATGCGATTAAGTATTGCGAACAAGAGCCGGTAATCACTATCACCTATGAAGTCATTCATGTGAAAACAAAGCTCAATGAGTATTTACTCCATCAAATAAAAATTTGTGATAATGGTATAGGTATTGAAACACGTTTTATTAACGAGATATTTGAACCTTTTCGCCGGTTGCATAGCGAATCAGAGTATCGAGGAACCGGCTTAGGCTTAAGTACTGTAAAGCGAATTATGAAAAACCATAATGGAAAAGTTTTAATTGAAAGTGAAAAAAATAAAGGAACATGCATCACTTTGCAGTTCCCTTAAATCATCTATAACACTCTATATTTTGACTTACACCAAAGTATTCAGATAAGCTTCGGTTTTTTTATGTCGTAATGAATATTTAATACTAAGTTCCAATAATGATGGAGAAATATCAGCTTTATCAATGACATCATAAATACCTAGTTGAATAGCACTTTTGGTTAACTCGTCATTCACTGCACCAGAAAATAAAATGAAAGCGGGTCTATCTTCAACTTCATTTAATTCTCTTACCAATTCTAAACCATCGTAGCCACCCAGTTTGTAATCAAGTAAACATAAATCAATTTTCTGCTGCTGAATAAACGCTTTAGCTTCATTAAAACTAGTAACACAATGAATTTTATATGTTCCATTTTTACTGTTAATGCTTTGTAAGGTCGACTCTATTGCTAACAAATCCACATCATTGTCATCCACAACCAAGATATCCACAAACTCTTCACTTGAGGTAAAGTTAATGGCCATAATATCTTTAAGCTCTGCATAACTATTAGCAAGGTTCTTTTTCAATATTTGCATTTGGCTAATGTCTGTCAGTGAAATAACACAGCCTTGGGCAGTATTGGTTTTATCCAAATAAGGCGCCAGTTTAATCAGCATTTGCGTATTAGCGACTGTGCTGACTTCTTTCTCAATCGTTTTTTCATCATTGATAACCGCAGATATTTCTTTTAATAGCCCCTCATATTTTAAACTATGGGAAATATGATGGAACGGCCGACCTATATCAGACTCGATTAAATTAATATGTTGCTTAGCAATGGGAGAAAACCGGCGAATAACCATAGCATCATCCAAAAATATAAAACCAATATCCGCTGACTTAATAATATTTTCGATATCTAGATTTAACTTAGTGGTTTCTTCAATTTGCTCCTGATATTCACTATTAACGCTATATAACTCTTCATTAACTGATTGCAATTCTTCATTGGTACTTTGTAGCTCTTCGTTCGAAGCCATCAATTCTTCATTGGTACTTTGCAACTCTTCATTGGTGGTTTCCAATTCTTCAATTGTGGCACTCAAATGATATTGGTTATGACGCAAAGCTTCTTCTAAATCATCTATTCGTTTCTGCGGTTCAATTTGGTCATCATAAGCCACACTAACTTGTTTTAAAGGACTCGTAATTGTAGAGGGACTAAAACCCACAGCAACATAAGTATTACTACTTTTAGTGCTAGGCACATAGAGCGCGACAACATCCACAGTGGCGATTTCACCCTTTAAAGACTCATACTGGATATCTTTAAAACGAACCGCTTCTTTTAGCTTCACCACTTTGTGAATAGCGGTTGTTACCGCCATGGCCAAGCCTTCTAATAAATAATCGCCAATTTTGGCACTAAAGCGTCCTTGTTGTAACGGCTTAGTGTAGGGCTGCAAATCACCATATAAATGAATCACTTCCAACTGTTCGCTCATAATCACGCAAGCAGGAATAAAGTCATTAATTAATGCTTCTAAGGCTGGCATATGGTTAATTTCTTTCGGCTGCTGGTAATGATTTAAAATTCTTTCAATACTAGGTGGGCTCTTACGATCTTTATTATTGACTGGCAAAGTAAATAAATTATTCACTCTTGGAATGTTTTGATCTTTTTGATAGATACGATACTTATCATTAATCGACTTAAAGTTTTTCTTAAAGTCGCCCAAGGTTTCAGAACTACCCAAAAATAAATAGCCATCTTTACGTAACGAAAACTGCATCATGGACAGCACATTTTGTTGTGCTTTAGTTTGAAAATAAATCATTAGGTTACGACAGACCACCAACTGACAATTTGAAAATGGTGGATCTTTAAGTAAGTTATGATTAGCAAATACCACTAAATGCCTTAATTTTGGAGATACGGTATAACCGCCTTCAATTTGTAGAAAATAACACTCTAAACGTTCTGCATTTACATCTGCTGCAATATTATTTGAAAACACACCCGCACTTGCTTCTTTAATGGCATTAGCATCAACGTCAGAGGCAAATATTTTAATTTCATGACCGCTTTTCCTGCGCTGTCGTTCTTCATCAAACAACATGGCAATTGAATAAGCTTCTTCGCCGCTAGAGCAACCTGCGGTCCACACTCTGATCGTTTCATTAGCTGGTGTATTATCAAAAATACTAGGAATAACCTGATGCTGTAAACAATCAAATGCCTCTACATCTCTAAAAAAATGCGTCACCCCAATGAGCATCTCTTTAGTGAGTGTTTTGGCTTCTTGTGGATATTCAATTATTAATTTTGAATACTCTGATAAATCTTCAATATCATGAATCTTCATTCGTCGTTCAATTCGACGTTTAACCGTATTTGGCTTATATAAACTAAAATCGATATCATAGCCTTCTAATAGATGGGCATAGATCCTATCTAAAACTTTATCATCAAAGTGACTTATGATTGAATCACCGACGATTTCAGGTGCTTTCTTTGAACCAAATACTTTAACTAAGTATTCAGGCATGTCACTAGCCAACATCACAGCATCCACTAAATCAGTTTGAATGGCACATAATGGCATACCATCAAACTGCGCTTCTTCAGGATCTTGAACAATTGTTAGCCCACCCGCCTCTTTAATGTCTTTGATACCACGACTACCATCACTCCCAGTACCAGACAAAATAACAGCGACACTGCGATGTTGAGCATCAGCGGCTACTGACCTAAAAAACACATCAATTGGAAAATTACTGCCTTGATGAGGAACTTGATCGACTAAAATTAATTTTCCTTCTGCCATTAACATATTAGTACGTGGTGGCATTAAATAAATAGTGTCTGCCTCAATTTCCATCCCATCGGTAACAGTGCAAATTTTAAGATCGGTGCGACGTTGCAAGAGCTGATCCATTAAACTGTCAAAGTCAGGCGACAAATGTTGCACTATCATATAAGCCATAGAAGCATGTTTTGGCAATGCTGAAACAAACTCATTTAATGCTTCTAAACCACCTGCAGATGCACCCACAGCTACATAAAATAACGATTTTGGTTCGCTGCTGGTTGGTGAAGTATCTGTGACGCTAATATTTGACATAATATCCTTCAATATTTCCAATGAGATAAAATCTACACTCGTAATACATATGTATTAAAACGCTAAAACATTGTTTTTTATATGTGTTTGAATAATTTAACTTTTTAGATTATTAAATGCTTCTTTATGTTCAGCACAAAGGGCTTTAATTTGGTTGGCAGGGACAGGTTGATTCACCAGATAGCCCTGATACTTTTCACAATGCCACTGTTTTAATAACGCTAATATGGGCGCAGAATCTACCCCCTCGGCCAGCACAGTTAAGCCTAGTGATTCGCCCAATTTAATCACTGCTCGGGTAATTAATGAATCGCTTTCATCGGTGGCAATATCTTTAATAAAACTTCTGTCTATTTTAATGATATCGATAGGAAATTTTTTCAGATAACTTAATGAAGAAAAACCTGTGCCAAAATCATCAAGGGCTATTTTAATACCCAGTGCATGTAGGTTTTGAAGATGTTTTATAATCAGGCTGTGCTCTTTAAGTAACAAGGTTTCTGTCACTTCAACGACTACATTGGCGCAGCTTAAATTTGCATTCACGATAGCATTATATATTTGCTCAACTAAATGCTCATCGTAAAATTGCCTTGGACTAATATTGACTGCCATTACCGCATCGTGATCCAATAATCCGTCATCTATCCACTGGCGTAATTGATGGAAACTATGCTGACACATCCAATCACTGACATTTGAAATAAGCCCAGATTCTTCTAACAATGGAATAAAATCAGTTGGCGACAACATACCTTTTTGAGGATGTTGCCAACGTAACAAGGCTTCAAAACCTTTAATTTTATTACTATCAATATCTATTTGTGCTTGGTAAAACACTTCAAATTCCTGTTTACCAAGGGCTCTATGCAGATCATTAGTCAGTTCCAGCTTTTTTCTAGAGGCCTGTTCTAATTCAGGAGAGTAATATTGATAGTTATTTCGACCCGCATCTTTCGCTCTATATAAAGCGAGGTCAGCTTGTTTTAATAAAGTTTTACTTGTGCATTTACGGCCTGTGACAGAAAAACTAATGCCGATACTGGTTGAAATAAAAATCTCTTTTGAACCTAATTGATAGGGCTCTTCAAGTTCATGTAAAACTTTTTCGGCCAATGAGGCGACTATTGTTGCATCGTCTAACCCTTCGATAATCAGTAAAAACTCATCACCACCTACTCGACACACGGTATCCTCAATACGCACACAATTACGTAATCTTTTCGCCACTTCAATTAATATGAAGTCGCCCACATCATGACCTAGGGTGTCATTAATATGTTTAAAACCATCTAAATCTAATGCCAGTAATGCTAAAGAACCATGGCGTTCAACACGATCAAGGGCGTGATCCAGTCGATCAAAGAAACAAGCTCTATTAGACAAGCCCGTTAATGGATCTTTTTCAGCCATTTCACGCAAACGCTCTTCAGCTTCATGTTGTTTAGAAAAATCGCCAACTGTAGCGATTAAACCTTTTACTTCGCCTTTGGGATCAATAATGGGAGTGACATGTAGCATCACCCATTTATAGCTCTGCTGGTATACCATCTGGCATTCACGAATAAATTCATGGCCACCACTAATACTAATATGTAACTGGGTTAACAGTTCTTCAGCTTCATCAGGATGAAATAATTGCATCCAGCCTAAACCATATACATCACCCACTTTACAGTCAGTAATTTCTAACCAACGCTGATTAAAATATTCAGTTTGCCATTCTGCATCGGTTTGCAAAATTCCCATTGGTAACATTGAGGCTAAGACTTGAAAGCGCTCTAACGCTACTGCCACTGCATTTTGATTAATTGTCAGTGATTCAACTTTCTCAATTAATACTAAATCGTATTTAGTATTATTCTCTTCATAAGGTACAAGATTTAATTTCACATCTAGCACACTACCCAGCCCACTGCGCATGCGACTTGCCATATTAACTGCGCTAGTATTTTTTAAAGCCTGCAGAATAATGGAATGATTAACTAAAAACTCTTCGATTGGTTTTTGTAATAACTCAGAGCCAGCGATAGAGAGTAAATTTTCAGCAGACTCATTGACCCGACAAATGAGCTTGTCAGAATTAAGAGTGATCATCGCCAGTGGACTAGTTTTCTCTAATCGATAAAATATGTTACGCCATACTTCATTATCTTGTGGACTATATTTGTTTAATAATTGTTCTTTTTGCGAGTACTTGCTCGCAGAATGACTTACTAACAATTGTAGTTGAGTCGACACATGGATCAGTAATGGCCATAATCTTTGCACTTCTTCTGTATGGTAGTGCTTTTTAGAATTGCCAATACAAATTAGATAATTATTATATTTATCAACTCCCATAGGAATAAGCATGGCTCGTTCTACTGAAGGCCAATTGGAGTTAAAGTTGTTGAGAATGCGTAATCCGAGGCGATCTAACACCATAGCTTTACATTGCAATAACACATCAAAGAAAGGCTTGGCACTTTGGTCTAAATGTAATAAACCGTTAACATCAAGATTTCCCCAATCCCCTTTATTGCTTCGATGTTGCGCTGCAATACAAGTATGACGAGGTTGATTATTATCCATATCAACTTGCTTCAAGACTATTGCAAAACTTGAGTCAGTCAACTCCCCAACTTCACGTAACATTTCCATAAACAATTGTTGCGCATCAAAATGCAAAATAGCATGTTGTTTAAGTCTGTCGATTGCTTGACGTAGTTCGTGGTCCGTACGTGGCATTTGAGCCCGATATTCAATCATGAATTTACTACTACCTATGGGCGAATGAACAAAAAAACAAACGCTTGAGGAGAATCCTAATTAAGTTTTTGTGGAGAGAAATATCAATAACTCACTAAATGTTAAGAATCGATATCCCCTTGTAAAATCCACTTTATTGGAAACAAATAAAAAAACAAGCTTTAGTGGTCAAATCTTAGACTAAAGTATGCGACCAAAAAGCGACTCTAAGTCAAATAAACGCTAAGGGGTAATTTAATCACCCCAAACAAGGTGACTGAAAACTATTTGATAACGACAATTGTTATTTAGGGTTATCTAGACAGTGCTGATCTTTGCTGAATGTTTTTAGCTGCATAGTATGAACAAACAATCTTGGGTCGTGAATTTTATCCAGCATTGCCATATCTGGTAGACAGTCGTCATCCACGTAGTCGACAAAATCACCTTGGGGATCAAATACCAAGATATCTAAGGCTAACCTGTCTAAGCCGTATAAACCGCGATGGATCATATCGGCCGAAAACACCAACAAGTCACCGGCCGCTAATGGGATTTTTTCACCAGTAGATAAATCATCACTGCTGACTTTGCCTTTGACTTCTTGGCGCACATTAAATTCTTCAGCATTATCCCAGCGTTTATGAGTACCCGGTACCAACTCCATACCCAATTCATCAAATAAAGGCACACGTAAATGCACAACCTGGGTTTCAGCAATGGCTTTTTGTTGGCCCTCTAGATTGTGATCATATTGACAATCTCGGTGCCAAAAATCTTTTTGCTGCGGATTGACTGGGTTAAAAAACAATTGAGTATTCATAAAGGCAGGGCTGTTCGGAATAAGCGATTCAACCACTGCCATCATTTTTGTTGAGCTAATAAAGTTAAATAACTTTACTCTGTCTTCTGGGGCTAAATACTCACTGCCAGTGATTAACGAAGAATTAAATGCCTCTTCTTCATAGAAAACTTGGTGGTCTTTTTTCCAAGCTTGATGAAATTTTAAGATCGTCTGTCTGAGGGATGATATTTCATCTTCAGTAAAATACTGCCGGATAACAAAATAGCCTTGGCTATCATAATCACGGCTTAATTGTTTAGGGTCTTCAATCATCAATTAGCACAACCTCAACTAGGTAGAATGGGCGGTTTATTGCGCATGTAACTCACCTGTATCGTCATTAATAAAGCCATGGCACACATAGCCCACTAACCGTCGAGGCTTTTTGTTCATATCTAAAAAGTGCTCGTATCCCACAGAAAAAGCAAAAGGATTGGCATTATAATCTGCGTAATATTGATCTCGCCCTAAACGTGCTTCGTTTACTCCAGAAGCAAAACCACTCAAAAAATCGTCGCGGTTATTGATCAACACTGAGATTAGCCCATCTTGGTTGTCGACTAATTCGAGTAAACCTGCATCAATAAACTTATTCACTACAGTTTGATTAAAGTAACCCGTATATTGATCTGTTTCTGCATCATAGGTAACAGCAGTATTGTCTTTGTCAGCTTCCATCATAGAAACAAAAAGCTCACGTATTTTTTTTGATATCACTTGTTTTTTAAACCTAATTAAACGTCAAAAAGTTTGTATACGGCTATTTTAACCGAATAATTCTACGCTGTATTGTTAGCAGTTTGTCGGTAGATTTCCACCAGCCAAAATATCACTTGCATTGCCTATTGAATACTATATCTTGCGCAAATGTTTAGTGTATTAAACGCATTAAACCTAATGACAATCCATTGAAAATCATTCATGGATAAATAATATAAAGGAACAATAATGAGTAAAAATAAAAAGCCATTAGCGAAAGCTAATATTGGTGCAACAGATTTAGGTAGAGGAATTATCAAAGATAATTTTTTAGCCGCATTGGTTACTTCAAAACTATATAAAGTACAGGTAGTCAAAGCTAAAAAAGGTAAAGGTTCGTATCAGCGAAAGGCTAAAAATATAAGACAAGAGTCTTATTTAATAGCGGCTTAAGTATTACCCACAGCCCCTATTAAATAAGATTTTCCATTTAAAAAAGTAATAGCGACTAATCATTCTCAGCCATTAAAACTCTAATTTTGGGCTCCATTGCCTCTGCCCAAACCTTATATTGATTGGGGTTAGGGTGTAATAGATCTTCCATCACAGTTTGACTTAAGTTGCCTTTGTCATCCAAAAACACATGATTAATATCTAAATAATGAACCAGCTCACCATCATCAAAATCTTTAATAATAAGATTAATATCATCATTTATTTTACGCAGGGGATCATCAACACTGGCGCCACGGGGAAATATCGCCAGTAACAAAATTTTAGAGTTTGGCAACTTAGTTTCTAAAGTATGAAGAATTGTTTTAATACCAAGTGCTGTATCTTTAGGAGCGTCTTGCCTGTGGCCAGTATTATTGGTGCCTATCATCAACACCACTAATTTAGGATCAATACCATCAACTTCACCATTTTCTAAACGCCATAAAACGTTTTCGGTTCTATCAGCGCTAAAACCTATGTTTAGTGCACTACGGTGACCATAATATTGCTGCCAAACTTTTTTAGCTTTCCTCTCCCAAAAGTGAGTTATTGAATCGCCTAAAAAAACCAAATCAACCTTACCCATTTGATCTTTTGATAGTAATTTTTCCTCATGGCGAGGCATCCACCAGTTAACCGAACTTTTATCAGCAGGCACGATAGATAAAGGTTCACTTACTGGGCCTGATGATCCGCAACCTGCAATCAACAGCGCTAAAACTACAATAATATTTTTCATTATATTTCCTATTATTTTATTGAGTAGGAGCTTAACAGGTCAAATTTAACCAGTAAAACATTGAATGACAAATAAATAACAACCGTTCAATGGAAGGCACTGGCACTGCTGAATAGTCCTGAATGAGGCAGACTAGAGCAGCCCTAGTAAATAGGAGGTAGGAAATAGTTTGAGGATGAGATCTGCTAAAAGAACATCATAATCCCTAAAGCCAGTCATATATGGGACTGTCGGGATATCCTAAAAAGGTAATAATTCAACATTGAAGAGTAAATCCTCAAGCACATCACAACCCCCAAAGCCCGTCATTCCTGCATGTAGTTAGCAGGAATCCATTCTTTGGCTTTGGCTCTTAACCATCTCCTAGCCACTATTAAAGCCCTGGATTCCGGCTTAAAAGACTACCGGAATGACGAGATGTGGGACGGTAGGAATGATGATAGTGTGGGACTGTCGGATATCCTAAAAAGGTAATAATTCAACATTAGATAGTAAATCCGCAAGCACATCACAACCCCCAAAGCCCGTCATTCCTGCATGTAGTTAGCAGGAATCCATTCTTTGTTTTTGGCTCTTGTCTTTTAACTGCTTAACTCTGCTCACTCTGCTCAGTCTGCTTCTCGTCTTTTGTAGGTCGTCCATTTATGGCGTCTATTTTTCAACATTGACGGGCTAAAGCCACGACCTACATCGCTCTTATCTTTACCTGCTTCACTCTGCTTAGTCTGCTTTATGGATTCCGGCTTAAAAGACTACCGGAATGACGAGATGTGGGGTTTGTATTAACACCCATTCCCTCTGTGTTCTCTGTGGTTCAAATTTCTTTTCTTCTTTTGTAGGTCGTCCATTTATGGCGTCTATTTTTACATTGACGGGCTAAAGCCACGACCTACATCTCTCTTACTGCTTAGCCAAACCAATGGCGCGTGCGGTTGGCAAAATAGACTAAAGACAGCATCACAGGCACTTCTACCAACACACCTACTACCGTGGCTAATGCCGCACCAGAATGTAAACCAAATAACGAAATAGCCACGGCTACGGCCAACTCAAAAAAGTTAGAGGTTCCAATCATACAAGCCGGAGCTGCCACGTTATGGGGTAACTTTAAACGCTTGGCAAAAAAGTAAGCTATCGCAAAAATACCGTAGGTTTGAATAATCAAAGGGATCGCAATCAACACTATGGTTTGAGGTTGGTCTAAAATACTTTGCGCTTGAAAACCAAATAATAAAACCACTGTGGCTAACAAACCTATGATTGACCAAGGTTTAAGTGTCGCTACAAACCTATCTACCGCTTTGTGGCCAACTTCGTCTTTTGAATCACTTTTTGCTCCTTGATTTTTATCCAACACTTTACGGGTCAATGCGCCCGCAACTAAGGGCAAAACCACATATAAAACCACAGACAATAACAAGGTATCCCAAGGCACTTGTATATCACTAACACCTAATAAAAGTGCAGTTAAAGGAGCAAAGGCGAATATCATAATAATGTCGTTAATCGACACTTGTACCAAAGTATAGTTAGCGTCGCCTTTGGTCATTTGGCTCCATACAAAAACCATGGCAGTACAAGGAGCCACGCCCAGTAAGATCATACCGGCTATGTATTCGTTGGCTGATTGCGGGTCGACCCAATCGGCAAAAAAACCTTTAAAAAATAACCAACCTAAAACGGCCATAGTAAAAGGTTTAATTAGCCAGTTAACCACTAAAGTCAGCATTAAACCTTTAGGTTTTTTTCCCACATCTTTGATGGATGAAAAGTCAATTTGCACCATCATCGGATACACCATAAACCAAATCAACACAGCTACCACTATATTAACGTGAGCGTATTCTAGCGCCGCGACTTGCTCAAACACCGCAGGAAAATAACTACCTAGAATCACCCCAGCAATGATACTTATGCCCACCCAAACTGATAAATATCGTTCAAATAATCCCATTATTTTCTCCTACAAATTGGCCGTTTATAACAAGCTATATTGATCTTTGATTAACACGCTTGCTTAATTGCTCTGCGCTTTCTACTCGCTCTGAATATCGGTCAACCAGATATTCAGCATTATCTCGCGTTAACAGAGTAAACTTCATCAACTCTTCTAATACATCTACAATTCGGTTGTAGTAAGAAGACGGTTTCATGCGGTTATTATCATCAAATTCTAAAAAGGCTTTAGCCACCGAAGACTGATTAGGTATGGTTAACATACGCATCCAACGGCCTAACACACGCATTTGATTCACTGCATTAAAGGATTGTGAGCCACCACTTACTTGCATCACAGCCAAGGTTTTACCTTGAGTTGGGCGCACCGCACCAATACTTAAAGGCACCCAATCAATTTGGCTTTTCATAATACCGGTCATCGAACCATGGCGTTCTGGTGAACACCAAACTTGGCCTTCTGACCACATCATTAATTCACGCAACTCAACCACTTTAGGGTTAGTGGCATCGTCTCCATCGGGTAAAGGCAAACCTGTTGGATCAAATATTTTAGTTTCTGCGCCCATGGCTTGTAACAAACGAGCTGATTCTTCAATCACTAAGCGACTAAAAGAGCGCTCTCGTAACGAGCCATACAACAACAATATTTTTGGTTTATGCGTTGCAGCCGTTTTTGTAAAAGACTCAACGCTAGGCACGTTAAATTCGTCGCTTTGTAAATTGGGCATATCACTCACACTCATGCACTGGCTCCTAAATTTGCAAGGGCGATTTTAAGCTGTTCTTTATCTTGTATATCCAGCTTTAACAATGCTTCTACTCTTTGTTTGATCAGCTCGATAGTTTCACGGAAAGCTTGAGCAAGCTCTTCTTCTGAGCCTTCTAATTTAGAAGGATCAGCTAAGCCCCAATGCACTTTTAGGCTTTTACCAAACCATACAGGACAAGACTCACCAGCAGCAGAATCACAAACTGTCACTACTATATCAGCCTCAAAATATTCAAAATCATCCCACGATTGGCTAGTTAATCCCTCTGTCGATATACCCGCCTCAGCCAAGTATTTAAGAGATAATGGGTGTACCTCTCCAGCCGGCTGACTTCCTGCGCTTCTGGCTTCAATTTTACCGTTGGCATAATGATTAGTAATTGCTTCAGACAAAATACTGCGACAACGGTTATGAGTGCAAATATATAGAATTTTCATTTTGATTTTTTCCTAAGATATCTAAAAAACTAGCAACATTTTTCAGTGGATAGTGTTTGATTGAGATTGGCTAAACTATTAGCCAAATATTCGGCATTGTTATTTGTGGTAGTCGTTAATACCTCTGTTGCCCAACTAGGCAAATTAGATGCAAGTCGGTAATACACCCACTTACCCCGTCTTTCATCTGCCAACAGGCCACATTTACGCAATTCAGCTAAATGCCTAGACACCTTAGGTTGGCTCAACTGCAAGGCGGCAGTTAAATCACAAACACACAATTCTTGTTTGAGCGTGATCAGCAACAAACACTGTAAACGGGTATCTTCAGATAAACATTTATAAAAAGTAACTGGCGACATAAGCTTAACTCAGAACAACACATACGGATAATCATATATATGAAATTTCATATGTCAAAGATTTTTTTGAAAAAACAAGCTAAGCAGCCGCGAGATTCTAGAATCGAGCTACGAGAAAAAGACAACAGCAAAGAGCTAAAAGCTAAAGCGTGTCACAGAGGTGCACCGAAAAAAGCAATAGAATGTTAAAATCAAAAGCCGATCACAGAGGCTGCGCGACACAGAGAAAAGCAACAGCAGATCCCACACTGCACTTAAAAGCCCTGGATTCCGGCTCAAAAGACTACCGGAATGACGAAATGTGGGAACTACCGGAATGACGATGGTGGGACGGTAGGAATGACGATAGTGGGACGGTAGGAATGACGATAGTGTGGGCTTGTTTTAACACCCATTCCCTCTGTGTTTTCCGTGCCCTCTGCGGTTCAAATTCTTCTCTTCTTTTGTAGGTCATCCATTTATGGCGTCTATTTTTTACATTGACGGGCTAAAGCCACGACCTACAATTGAGGCAAATCTTAACCTTCTTTACCTCTGTGTTCTCTGTGCCCTCTGTGGTTCAAATTTCTTTTCGTCTTTTGTAGGTCGTCCATTTATGGCGTCTATTTTTTACATTGACGGGCTAAAGCCGCGACCTACAGTTAAGGCAAATATTAACCATCTTTAACTCTGTGTTCTCTGTGGTTCAAACTCTTTTATCTTTTGCTCTTAACTATCTGCTATTTACTGCTCTTTTTCTTTTTCACATTAACTTTACATTTAACCATCAGAACGTTGCTAATATAGCGCCAATGAAGTAATGTATTCAAATATAAAATTATGCGGTTAGTGACCACACTAACAAGCTTACCCGGATTTCTGACTGAAGGTTAAAAAATGATAAAAAGTAAACTGCGATCCTGTTTAGCATTGATGTTAATCATTACATTTATTGCTAGTTGTAGCATGCAACAAGAGCCAAACAACACTGTTGATGAAGAAAAAATTTCATTAAATGGAGATTGGAAGTTTTATGCCATTTACGGTGAAGGCTCCAATTATATGAACATTCAGGAGCAAAGCAGCGACCTTGTCATTGACAACAAAGATGCAAACGTCGAAATGAAAGGTAAGTGGAAATCTTCTACTGTTGGTCAACGCAACACGCAAATATATGGCGATGATTATGTTCAGCATAATTTCACTTTAACCAACTTACAAAACGCCAACAAAGATGACGATTCGTATTTTCGTTTTTACCCTAAATTTCAAAAATCAGGCTATTACGAGGCCTTTACTCGCTACCCATTTTCTTCACATTTAACCGCCCAATACAAGGTTAAACATGCTGATGGTGAGGCAACTAAATACATAAGCCAACGAGTGTTTTGTAATGAATGGAACAGCTTAGGCATTTTTAAGTTTGACAGCCAACAACAAAATTATGTTGAACTTACCGCTATCGTAAGCGGCACAGTCGCTGCCGATGCGGTGATGTTTAGAGAAATTTCTGAAGAAAAATACCAACAAGCCAAACTACAGCCAAGCCGCGTTTACCTGAGTAATTTCGATGATACTAATTGGGCTGATTTAAAAGTTCCTGGGCACTGGGGCATGAACAATGATTTTTCTAATTACACCGGCAAGGCTTGGTACCGTAAACATATTAATTTACCTAAATCTTGGCAAAAAGCCTCAGACCAAAGGTACTACTTAAAGTTTGAAGGCGTTTATCATTTAGCCAGTGTTTACCTAAACGGCACACTGATAGGTAAAAACCGTGGTGGTTTTACTCCATTTGAATTTGATGTGACAGATGCCCTTAATTTTGCTGGCGATAACGTCATTGCGGTGCAAGCTGATAATAGCGCCGTAGTCGGAGCTACGTGGAACTGGGGCGGTATTATTCGTGATGTCACCCTAACTAAAAATAACGATGTACGGATTGATTACCAATATGTGCATGCCGATCCCGACTTAGAAACAGGCAGTGCCAACATCAAGTTGCGGGTAAAAGTTGAAAACAACGCCAACGTCAGTCGCCAAATTCAGCTTAATTCGAATATCTTAGACGGCAAACAAATCGCCACATTAAGTGGGAATATTGATGTGCCAGCCAATAGCAGCAAAGAAATACATTTAGACACTCAGCTGAGTGCAGCACAAGTCAAGTTATGGCATTTTGATAATCCCGAACTGTATCAGATAGAAACTTCGATCAGCGAAAACAACCAGGTTTTGCATACAAAACTAGAAAATTTCGGTATTAGAAAAGTCGAACTAACAGATTCTAAAATGTTACTCAACGGCGAACCTGTACGACTAGCCGGCTTTAACCGTGTTAGTGAACACAGATATTGGGGCTCGTCTGAACCTGCAGAAATATTGGCACAAGACATTGATTTAATGAAAGAAGCCGGTGCCAACTTTATGCGAATTATGCATGGCACACAAAACAAAACCTTGTTCGAATTAGCCGATAAAAAAGGCCTGTTATTATTTGAAGAAATCAATGTTCGGGATCTAGATAACGATGAATTTAGAGCGAACTACTACCCAGTTGCCAAACTAGAGCAAGAAAAAGGCATTCAACTAAACTTGGCCGATGAAGAAATTCTAACTTTAGATGAAGCTTACGTAAAATTGCGTCCAGAACACGGCATCACAGTCACCGAAAAGAACTATTTTTTAGCCAAATATTGGTTAAAAGGCATGATCGAACGAGACATCAACCACCCTAGTATTATTGGTTGGAGCGTAGGTAATGAGCTAAACAATCATTATGAATACGGTAAAGCTGCAATTGATTACGTCAAAACAGAGTTAGACCCATACCGCTTGTTAACTGTGGTAAGTAACTCGGGACAAAAACCACAATATACCCCAGAAACCGACCCCAATACTTTTTCTGACATCATCATGCACAACATGTATCGCTGGCAGGGTGAGCCACAAGACATTTTAAATACTTTAAGGGCTAAGTGGCCTGATAAGCCGGTGTTTATTTCTGAGTTTGGTTTTGACCCCTTCCCGTCAACGGCGTTAGATGCGGATAAAGAAATATTTTCTGAATGGACTAATCATTTTAGACATAAAAATGAGTTTGTGATTGGCACCTCCATGTGGACCTTCAACGACTACCGCAGTGGTTATGCAGGCACAACGGCCGAAGAAAATCGTGTATGGGGTGTGATCACATCATGGCGCGAAAAACGCCGTTTATATCAACGTATTCAAAGAGAATATGCTCCGGTTAAAGATATCGAAGTAACCAATATAGATTTTAGCAACAACCAAGCTCAGGTACGTATGCCAGTGAGAGATCCCGGCGACTATCCTAGCCATAGTATGCACAACTATCAGCTACGTTATCAATTTAGAAATAGCCAAGGCCAAGTGGTTTATAGCAATGTGAAAAATTTGCCAAGTATTACGCCACTAGATAAAGATTGGCAAGGCACCATTAACTGGACCTCACTACCAAATGACGTACTCGATCTGAGCTTAAGCCTAGTGACCCCAACCAAGCATACTCGCTTGAGCAAAACGGTTTCTTTTCAACCAGCGATTACGCCACAAATTAACACCCTGCTCTCAGGCAAAAATGCAGTCAGGATATTATTTGATAAAGTGCCTAATGCAACTGAATACTTTGTTCGTTATACAGATGAAAAAGGGGTTACCCACACATCTGACAAAACCATAAGCGATAGAATTGATATTAACGGCTTACAAGCTAATCAAAGCTATCAATTCAGCCTGTTTGCTATTAACGACAAAGGACCAAGCCAAGCATCTAAAGCAATCACAGCCAGTACCGACACTAAACCTTTACCACCGATTATTTGGGACAGTTTTATTGTCGACAACAAACTAGTAATCGCCTACTCAAGTGACTTTGCAGACGGTAATTATCAAGTTCAATATGGCAACAGCAAAGACCAATTAGATAAAACCTTTGTGTCTAACGTCAGAGGCATGTTGAGCATAGATTTAGCCGCTGAAAAACAAGTCTACTTTAAGATTAAACGCCAATTCAATTCTCAAGATAGTAATTGGTCAGAGACAGTAAAAGCAGAATAACGCAGATCCCTGCAGCATGAAGCCTGACTAAGCAGCATGCTGCAGAATAAAGCAGCCGCGAGATTCTAGAATCGAGCTACGAGAAAAAGACAACAGCTAAAAGCTAAAGCGTGTCACAGAGGTGCACCGAAAAAAGCAATAGAATGTTAAAATCAAAAGCCGATCACAGAGGCTGCGCGACACAGAGAAAAGCAACAGCAGATCCCACACTGCACTTAAAAGCCCTGGATTCCGGCTCAAAAAACTACCGGAATGACGATGGTGGGACGGTAGGAATGATGAAGTGTGAGACTGTCGGGATATCCTAAAAAGGCAGTAATTCAGAAACTGTTACACCATAACAATGAATGGTAAATCCGCAATCACATCACAACCCCCAAAGCCCGTCATTCCTGCATGTAGTTAGCAGGAATCCATTCTTTTGCTTTTGCTTTGGCTCTTAACCATCTACTAGCCACTATTTTCTAGCTACTGCTCTAAAGCCCTGGATTCCGGCTTAAAAGACTACCGGAATGACGAGATGTGGGACGGTAGGAATTACGATAGTAGCGATAACCAGAATGAAGTGATGTGGGGCTGTAGGAATGACGATGGTGGAAGCAACCGGAATGATGAAGTGTGAGACTGTCGGGATATCCTAAAAAGGCAGTAATTCAGAAACTGTTACACCATAACAATGAATGGTAAATCCGCAATCACATCACAACCCCCAAAGCCCGTCATTCCTGCATGTAGTTAGCAGGAATCCATTCTTTGTTTTTGGCTCTTAACCATCTACTAGCCACTATTTTCTAGCTACTGCTCTAAAGCCCTGGATTCCGGCTTAAAAGACTACCGGAATGACGATGGTGGGACGGTAGGAATGATGATGGTGTGGACTTGTCTCAACACCATTCCCTCTGTGTTCTCTGTGGTTCAAATTTCTTTTCTTCTTTTGTAGGTCGTCCATTTATGGCGTCTATTTTTCAACATTGACGGGCTAAAGCCACGACCTACATCGCTCTTATCTTTACCTGCCCCACTCTGCTTAGTCTGCTTTATGGATTCCGGCTCAAAAGCACACCGGAATGACGATATGTGGGAACTACCGGAATGACGATATGCGGGACTGTAGGAATTACGATAGTAGCGATAACCGGAATGAAGTGATGTGGGGCTGTAGGAATGATGAAGTGTGAGACTGTCGGGATATCCTAAAAAGGCAGTAATTCAGAAACTGTTACACCATAACAATGAATGGTAAATCCACAATCACACTGTAAACCTCAAAGCCAGTCATTCCTGCATGTAGTTAGCAGGAATCCATTCTTTGGCTTTGGCTCTTGTCTTTTAAATGCCCCACTCTACTCACTCTGCTTCTATTCTTTTGTAGGTCGTCCATTTATGGCGTCTATTTTTTACATTGACGGGCTAAAGCCGCGACCTACAGTTAAGGCAAATATTAACCATCTTTATCTCTGCGGTTCAAATTCTCCTATTCTTTTGTAGGTCGTGCATTTATGGCGTCTATTTTTAACATTGACGGGCTAAAGCCACGACCTACAGTTAAGGCAAATATTAACCATCTTTACCTGCTCCACTCTGCTTAGTCTGCTTTATGGATTCCGGCTCAAAAGCACACCGGAATGACGATGGTGGGACGGTAGGAATGATGAAGTGTGAGACTGTCGGGATATCCTAAAAAGGCAGTAATTCAGAAACTGTTACACCATAACAATGGATAGTAAATCCTCAAGCACATCACAACCCCCAAAGACCGTCATTCCTGCATGTAGTTAGCAGGAATCCATTCTTTGGCTTTGGCTCTTAACCATCTACTAGCCACTATTTTCTAGCTACTGCTCTAAAGCCCTGGATTCCGGCTTAAAAGGCTACCGGAATGACGATGGTGGGACTACCGGAATGACGATGGTGGGACTACCGGAATGACGATGGTGGGACTACCGGAATGACGATGGTGGGACTACCGGAATGATGAAGTGTGAGACTGTCGGGATATCCTAAAAAGGCAGTAATTCAGAAACTGTTACACCATAACATTGGATAGTAAATCCTCAAGCACATCACAACCCCCAAAGCCCGTCATTCCTGCATGTAGTTAGCAGGAATCCATTATTTGGCTTTGGCTCTTAACCATCTACTAGCCACTATTAAAGCCCTGGATTCCGGCTCAAAAGACTACCGGAATGACGTGATGTGGGAACTACCGGGATGACGAAATGTGGGGCTGCAGGAATGACGAGATGTGGGGCTTGTTTTAACACCCATTCCCTCTGTGTTCTCTGTGTTCTCTGTGGTTAAATTTCTTTTATCTTTTGTAGGTCGTCCATTTATGGCGTCTATTTTTTACATTGACCGGAATGACGATAGTGTGGGCTTGTTTTAACACCCATTCCCTCTGTGTTCTCTGTGGTTAAATTTCTTTTCGTCTTTTGTAGGTCGTCCATTTATGGCGTCTATTTTTTACATTGACGGGCTAAAGCCACGACCTACAGTTAAGGCAAATATTAACCATCTTTACCTCTGTGTTCTCAGTGCCCTCTGTGGTTCAATTTCTTTGGCTTTAGCTTTAGCTTTTACCTGCCCCACTCTGCTTAGTCTGCTCTTACCGCTCTTAACCAACTGAAAGTTAGAATGGCGTAGAGTAAGTCTACTTGTAGTGGAATGGACGGGTTAGCGACTACCCTATCGAATTCTGCTAATAATAATGATTGATTCACCAAGCCCATGTCAGCCAGTCGTTCGTCTTCTAAGATTTCTCTAATTTGACTGGCATTTTCTCTAACCAAATTACCAAAGTGTTGATCAAAGGTGGTTTTTTGTAGATTCCAGCAAACACTTTTGGGTAAATCATTTTGCATGCTGTAGCGTAACAGCCATTTAGGATAAGGCCCTTGAATTAACTGCTTCATAGGTACAGCAAACGAAAACTCAGCCACTGTGGTATTAAAAAATGGATGACGAACACTAATGCCAAAGTCGTCGGCTAATTTGTCATAAGACCGCATAGCATTATAAGTAGAGGTGGTTTTGATACTTAAATAACGGTTATAACCCACAGGATCTTTTTTAAGATCGAAAGGATTCGCCACCTTAGTTTCGTTATAAGCTAACTCTTGAGCTTTATCGGTCAACCACACTGGTGTATTAAAAGTATGTTCAGGTTTAGCTTGTGCCCCTAACGCTTTTAATATCATTTCAGGTAAAAAAGGTTTTACAAACAAGTTAGATAAGGTTTTTAATCTAGGCATGCCTAAAGCCGGACAAGCTTTTAAAACCTCGGGCACGACAGCAAAATCACCTTCACGCAATCTTTGTGTATAGGCAAGACTATGGCCCCAACACATTTCGTCGCCGCCATTACCACTCAACATCACATTAGCTCCAGCTTGTTTGACTAGAGCAAGTTCACGAATATAGCGAGGCGACAAAACCGTACCTGGGCTTTCTAAGTGACTGGGATAAAGGGCTAAAAAGTTGCGGTCTGCGCCTTCGTCTACTGCCATTTGAATGCTGTGCTGAATATTCAGGCTCGACAACATATCTTGTACAAGTTGCTCTTCGTCACATTTTTCTGAATTTTTATACATGTGCGACAAAGGTAAAACTTGTTTATTGTTGTGCTTAGCTTGTTTATTGGCGATGGCGGTAATACTAGTAGAATCCATGCCACCACTCATTTGCGACACTAATACATCTGCGTCTGTTGCACTAGCTTGTGCAACACTGGCCGACAAGCCTTGTAAGAAATGATCGGCATATTCTTGTTGCGTGTTGTAGTGAATTTTATGCTCAGGATCAATATCCCAAAACGCAATAGACTGTACATTTAACTCACTATCAACTTGCAACCTATGACCAATAGGTAAAACATGAATATCTTGGAACAAAGAAATCGCTGGATTTGGGTAACCGCTCAGCCAACTGGCTAACCCAGCTTCTGATAAAAGCAAAGGTTTATGCAACATTTTACTAATAAACTGAATATCGGTAGAAACCAAAACACCATCAGCTAACTCAGCCCAAAAAATAGATTTAGGATTAAACGGGTCTTTAGCAATATGCAGCTGATTGTTTTGTTGATGCCAAGCAAACAAAACAAATTGAGAATCCAGCTGGGCAAAACATTGGCCTGCAGAATTATCGAATAAATGCGCCAAATTGGTTACTTTATCAACCAAGTCAGTGCAATTTTCAGCCACCGGCAGTAATTGTGTAAAACCTACATCACCGGCCAAGTTACCTATCACTATGTTTTTACATGATTTTTCTGCTGAAACATGGCTATCAACAATCGCTGGCGTAATGTTTGCTTCGTCAGTGATGCTAGTCAAAGGATTAACTGCAAAGCTTAATACTTGTTCTTGATCATTAACGGTAAAATGCGATAAATTTTGATAAGTTGATGGCGCGTATTTGGCAATCGCTAAAGATGAATCTAAATCGACACTTTTGTTAATTTTTTGTGAATTCTTACGCGATAGGTATATAAACATGACTTTTCTCATATTTTTGATATAAAATGCCTGCGATATCAATCATATAAGTTTTAACTAATTACAACAATGTTTCTGTGGATAGTATTATTTAAAGTGCTTTAAATTAGATTGTCAGATTCTTTTACAGTTTCAAGTAAATAGCAGCTGATTTGATAGCTTAAATAACACAGCAAACAAAACACTAACTTTAATATATTGTATTTAAAAGAAAAAATAATATAGGCACCAATATTGCTTAGGTTATAATAGATTTAAACCCTGCTGTTTTTGAAGTATCTAGCAGGCACAACAACCTTTATATTTAACTTTTGGAGAATGGAAATGAAAAAGCTAATCGCATTAGGATTTCTTACTATGTTTACAGCTAGCCAAGCACAAGCTAGCTTTATGACAACAATTACCGGTATAGACATGGCCGGCATCGAAGTTACTGCAAACTTTGACGGTGGTACTAGCCAGTCTTTCACATGGGGTGTTGTTGACGCTGGAATAGGTAACGACGGCACACCAGTAGGTCTAGAAGCTGAAATTGGTGGTGGTGAAGTTGCTAACTGGTTTTCACTAACTCAAGCTGGCCTTACACAAGGCGGTACTGGTGACAATGGAACACCTAGTGACTTTTCAGACGACACTTACTATGGCATATGGACACTATCTAACTTGTCAAATATGTTGTTAACGTCAGTCGTTATTGATGTGATGAATACCAACGTTGTATTTGATACCGTTTTTGATGACAACGGTGATGGCAGTGACCGTGGTCAACCATTTATTACTTTACCTAGTAGCCCCTCAGCTACAGGCGTTTATGGTAAGGAAATTCAAGACGAGTTGTTTGGCATGTTAACTATTAATGCAAATTTAGATAACGGCGCACCAGATATACAATTTTTTGCTGATACTGATTTAAAAATTGCACAAGATGTATCTGCACCAGCAGCATTATCATTAATGTTACTAGGCCTAGGTGGTTTAGTAGCGTCACGTCGCAAAAAGGCTTAAGGAGATATACTATGACTGATTTTAATAATCAAACTAATGAAAAACGTGAATATCAAAAGCCTGAACTAACTAAAGTAGGTAGTTTAGCTGAATTGACTCAAGGTTTCTCAGGTAGCGTTCCTGACGAAAGCGGCGGTCACACTAAACGTAACCCTTTCCAAGGTTAAGTTAAGCGCAAAATTCTAAAGCCCGCTAGTGCGGGCTTTTTTATGTGTAAAATTTTTTGACAGTCAGTTTCAATCTAAACAAAATCAATTATTTAGCTAAACAATCAGCTACAATCGATGCATCAAATAGCAGTTAATTTACAAAAGCGATAATCAAGTTACCTATGGAAGATAACCAACAGTCACTTTTAAACACCCCATTACACGGCGTGCAATTATTAGACACAGCCAATAAATTGCCTACTTCGCTTAAGCAAGTAAGTAATACGGCTTTTACCCTACCCATAGATGTGCAATATTCAAGTTACCAAAAACCTCACACTCAGCCCATATGGCAATTAGTCGATCAGGGCGAACGATACTTGTCTGTGATTCAGTTATTTAAAACCGAACAAGACTACACCCTAAATATTGAATGCGAAGGCACTGGCAGTTTTGCTATTAGTAAAACTGCCATCAAAGTAAACTGGCAACCACAAGGCACCGACTTCAAACATTATTTACAAAGTCTTGGCATTGCCTGTTGGTTAGAACTCAATGCCGTCCCCTGTATTCATGCCAATACCATCAGTTACCAAGATCAAGCCTATTTATTTATTGCCCCTAGCCGAACAGGTAAATCTACCCTAACTACCCATTTATTAGGTGACGGGTTTCAACTCATGACCGACGACATGGCAGCCATTCATTCGTTGTCAGCAAACGAATATATGATTTACCCCAGTTGGCCCAAAGTACGATTATGGCCCGATAGTGCCAATAACCTAGTTGGCGCAGAAATTGATATAGATAATACAAAGCCAATGAAAGCAGCTGAAAATAGCGTTAACAACCAAGAGTCGGTTAAGTTTTCATCGATAGAGTGCAAGAAAGTGCACCAAAAGTTTGCAAAGTTTGAAATTAACCTGAATAGTAGTGATAATAATTTTTGGAATAGCAAACCAACTAAATTAAAAGCTATTTATTATTTAGACCGTAGTGACAACCTAGACACCTTTTGCCACATAAAACAGCTTACGGCCAGTCACAGTTTAATGATGTTACTACAAAACAGTATATTAGCTAATGCCTACACAAGTATGGGTGTAGAGAGCCAAAGGTTACAAAGTTTGGCTAAATTGTTAACCAACATTCCGGTATTTAACATAAATTATAAAAGTGGTTTAAATTATTTGCCTGAAGTGGGAAAACAATTAAAAAAACATATTACTGGCTTGTCATAATTTTTATATACTCTGCAATTAACATATCGCACGAAGTAATTCCCAAAACAGGAAGTTGTGAATGAGTGAAGAAGGCGGATTCGTCCGTAACAATATTAATCAATTTGCTTTTGTATATCGGTTTCTCGATATAGCACTGATCCAATTATGCTTATTAATTGCCTGTTTAGTGTACCTGCAAGATTACAATTCCAAATATTTCATGTTGGCCTTAATTTCGAATATTAGTTACTCGTTTTTTGCTGAATTATTTGCATTATACCGCTCGTGGCGTGCTAGCTCGCTAAAAGAAATGTTATTTTATGTACTCTCCAGCTGGACCCTCACAGTATTCCCCGTATTTTTGTTTTTGTTTTTTACCAAAGAATCAGAAAGTTTTTCTCGTGTGGTGCTTGGCTCTTGGTTAGTGTCTACTTTTATTGTGCTCTGTGTATGGCGCACAATATTTAGAAGCCTGTTGTTTTCTTTGCGCAAAAAAGGCTACAACACACGTTCCATTGGCATAATAGGCCTAACCGAACGGGGCTTAGCGCTAGCTAAAGAAATTGAAAACCATCCAGAAACAGGTTACCAACTAAAAGCCATATTCGACGAACGCACCAAAGACCGGATTGATCAAAATTATATCCAGTATTATAAAGGTGCAATGGACGACGCAGTGGCCATGGCACAAGCTGGCGAAATCGAGATATTGTTTATTGCCTTACCTATGTCTGCCAATATACGTATCGACAAAATTTTAAAAGTACTCGGCGACAGCACAGTCGACGTGCATCTTATCCCAGACTTATTCACCTTTAACCTTTTACACGCCCGTATGGGTCACGTAGGTGAAATGCAAACCATCAGTGTTTACGACAGCCCAATGAAAGGTGGCTCGTCGGCACTTAAACGTGCTGAAGACATTGTATTAGCCAGTATCATCATGTGTATTATTGCCATCCCCATGTTAATCATTGCAGCCGCCATTAAACTTACTTCTAAAGGCCCGGTAATATTTAAACAAAACCGCTATGGCATGGATGGCAAAAAAATAAAAATTTGGAAGTTTAGGTCTATGACCACCCAAGACAACGGCGAAGTGGTAAAACAAGCCACCAAAGGTGACGCCCGCATTACCCCATTAGGCGCATTTTTACGCAGAACCTCATTAGACGAATTACCTCAGTTTTTTAACGTATTACAGGGTGACATGTCGGTTGTCGGACCAAGGCCCCATGCCGTGTCACACAACGAGTTATACCGTAAACAAATTACCTACTATATGTTACGCCACAAAATGAAACCTGGCATTACCGGCTGGGCCCAAGTCAGTGGCTGGCGCGGCGAAACCGACACAGTCGAAAAAATGGAAATGCGTATTAAGTACGACCTACATTACATTCGTAACTGGTCTCTGTGGTTCGATTTTAAAATTGTTATTTTTACCGTTCTCAGAGGGTTTGTGGGGAAGAATGTTTATTAAAATAGCTATTACAAATTTAGTTAAGGAGCACAAGTGAAAGTCACTTTTTATGGAATTGGTTATGTAGGCCTAGTGCAGGCAACCGTCCTTGCTGACGCAGGTCATGATGTATGCTGTGTTGATATTGATCAGAACAAAATCGATAATTTAAAAGCAGGAATCATTCCAATTTATGAACCCGGCTTAACCGCACTAGTTAACAAAACGTATTCTGAAGGACGCCTGACTTTCACTACAGATGCTAAATTCGGTGTAGAATTTGCTAAATTGCATTTTATTGCCGTTGGCACCCCTCCCGATGAAGATGGCTCAGCCGACTTAAAATACGTATTAAAAGTGGCCGAAACTATTGCCACCCACATGACGTCTGAAAAAATAATAATTAATAAGTCAACAGTACCAGTAGGCACCGCAGAAAAAGTTTCTGCAACAGTTTTAAAAACATTACAGACAGCAAATAAAAGCGACCTTAAATATTCAGTTGTATCAAATCCAGAGTTTTTAAAAGAAGGCGCAGCGGTTAACGACTGTCAAAAGCCAGATAGAATCATTATTGGTACCGATTCTGAAGAATCAGCCGACGTAATGCGTGAATTATACGAACCCTTTAACCGTAACCATGACAAAATTATTGTAATGGATATTAAAAGTGCTGAGCTAACAAAATATGCGGCAAACTGCATGTTAGCCACCAAAATTAGCTTTATGAATGAAATGGCTAATATAGCTGAACAAGTGGGTGCAGATATTGAAAATGTGCGCCACGGTATAGGCTCTGACCCTCGTATTGGTTATCAGTTTATATATCCTGGTTGTGGTTACGGTGGGTCTTGTTTCCCGAAAGATGTACAAGCGCTAATCCGAACAACCGACTCAATTGGTTATACAGCTGAATTACTCAAATCAGTTGAATCAGTTAACTATCGTCAAAAGAATAAATTAAGCGAATACATATCTAAACACTTTGACCTAGCGACCAACAGCAACGCATTAAAAGGCAAAACCTTTGCGGTTTGGGGTTTATCTTTTAAACCAAATACCGACGATATGCGTGAAGCTTCTAGTTTAGTTTTACTCAACTACTTATGGGCAGCTGGTGCAAAAGTTCAAGCATTTGATCCAGAATCAATGGACGAAACCCAACGCATATGTGGTAACCGAGACGACTTAGCTTTAATGGGCACCAAAGAAGCGGCCTTACAAGGTGCTGACGCATTGGTTATTTGTACCGAATGGCAAAACTTCCGGGCACCTGACTTTGACTTAATCAGCGAAAAGATATCATCAAAGGCAATTTTTGATGGTCGAAATATGTTTGATCCTATTCGCATGAAAAAGAAAGGGTTTGCTTATTATGCAATCGGCAGAGGCTTGTCTATCCATGGCTAGAAACATAATAAAGAACCGAGAGTTTTTATGAAAAGTAAAAAAATACTAGCTGTAGCATCTGGGGGCGGACATTGGAAACAACTAATGCTACTTGAACCTGCATTTACTGGGCATAATGTAAGATTTGTGACAACAATCGAAGGTTTAGCAGAAGAGTCTGGTATTTCAAACTATATACTTGTAAAAGACTCCAATCAAAACGAAAAACTCGCATTGTTATACTCTTTACTGCAAATGTTTATCACGGTAATAAAATTTAGACCGAATGTTGTCATCACAACTGGTGCAGCCCCTGGTGTATTAGCCATTTTTGCAGGCAGGTTTGTCGGAGCAAAAACAATTTGGGTGGACAGCATTGCGAATTCTGAGGAACTATCTTTAGGTGGAAAAATCTCCCGAAAGATATCTCATGCAGTATTAACTCAATGGGAGCACCTAGCCAATGAAGCCCCAGTCCAATACAAAGGGTCGGTATTTTAAAGTGAAATCATTATTTGTCACTACAGGCACTCAGTTTCCTTTCGACCGATTATTAGAATTAGTTGAAGAGTGGGCTTCACATAATGTAAGCACAAAAATTATCGCGCAAACATGTGCATCCCAAATAAATTTTAAACACATTGAAGCCTATGAGTTTTTGTCACCACAAAAATATAAAGAGGTGATTACTAATACAAAGGTTATTATTGGCCATGCAGGAATGGGAACGATTATAACAGCCCATGAAAATAGCTTGCCTGTTATTATAATGCCTCGTCGTTTGGCTTTTGAGGAACATAGAAATGATCACCAAATGGCCACGGTTGCAAAATTTAAAAATACTAAAGGTGTTTATGTAGCTGATGATGAAAGGAGCTTATTTACTTTACTGAATAACATAGAAAATTTAGAACCTTGCAATGATAAAGTGCCAAATAATCGCCATGAACTCATTGAATATCTGAAAAGAGCAATCTAACAACGTTTTTTAACATGGGTAATAAAAATTGAAATATTTAGTCACCGGTGCAGCTGGTTTTATTGGCAACTTTGTTGCTGAACGTTTATGTGAAGAAGGCCATGAAGTAGTGGGCTTAGATAATTTAAATAATTATTATGACCCAGCTCTAAAACTTGCTCGTTTAAAGAGAATTGAACATTATACAAATTTCACCTTTATAAAAATGGATTTAGCTGACAGAGAAGGCATTGCCAATCTGTTTTCAGTAGAAAAATTTGAACGAGTCATTCACTTAGCAGCACAAGCCGGAGTGAGATACTCCATTGAAAACCCTTTAGCATATGTTGACTCAAACCTAGTAGGTTTTACAACTATACTTGAAGGATGTCGTCATAATGATGTAAAACATTTAGTATATGCTTCATCCAGCTCAGTGTATGGCGCAAATGTCAAAATCCCATTTTCAACTGATGACGTAGTTGATCATCCTGTTTCTTTATATGCGGCAACAAAGAAATCGAATGAGCTAATGGCTCATACTTATAGTCACCTATATAATTTACCAACTACTGGGTTACGTTTTTTTACTGTTTACGGCCCTTGGGGCCGACCAGATATGGCACCATTTTTATTCACAAAGGCCATTAATAATAAAGAGCCTATAAAAGTATTTAACAATGGAAAAATGCAAAGAGACTTCACCTACATCGATGATATTGTTGAAGGAATAATTCGCATTCAAGCTGTTATCCCAACAACTAAAAGTAGTGTAACCGGAACGAGTTCAGGCTCACCTTTATATAAAATCTTTAATATTGGTAATAACGAACCTGTAGGGCTAGAGACTTTTATAAATTGTATTGAAAACGCACTCGGCGAAAAAGCAATTAAAAAGTATATGCCAATGCAAGATGGGGATGTTGTACGTACATTTGCTGATATTAGTGATTTAGAAAAGTCTATAGGCTATAAACCCGCTACTAAATTGCAAGATGGCGTAAATGAGTTCGTCAGTTGGTATAAAAATTTTTATAAATAATTCGAAGGAATAAATTCATGAGTGACAATTTCACTTACAAAGTAAAGCCATCTGTTGTTCAAGGACGAGTCCGTCTTAGCGGAGCTAAAAACAGTGTACTTAGATTATTAGCAGCGTCAATTCTAACTGAAGGAGACATTGAGTTAACTAATTACCCAGCTAGCTTACTTGATGTTCAAGTCCATCAAAAAATGTTAGAAGTTCTAGGTAAAAAAATAGTCAATATAGACGACGATAAAGTTAAAATCATCCAACAGTCCCCATGCAGTGGTGAGTTAATTTGGGAAGGACGGTCTATTCGAAATACTTTATTAATCCTTGGTGCATTAGTTGCGAAAAATGGCTACGGTAAAGTGCCTCTACCAGGTGGTTGTAAATTAGGCGAACGTAAATACGACTTACATGTCATGCTACTCGAAAACCTTGGAGCAACAGTATCAGAAGATGGTGACTACTTGGTCGCTCGTGCTGAAAATGGATTAGTTGGAAACGATATCGAGTTACCAATGAGATCTACAGGCGCAACTGAAAACTCAATTATCTGCGCCTCTCTAGCTCAAGGCAAAACAACAGTTTGGAACCCGCATATACGCCCAGAAATTATTGACTTGATTAATTTCTTAAAAGGCTGTGGGGCAAAAATCGAAGTATTTGGTCAAGAGCGAATAGAAATCGAAGGAGTCAGTTCACTATCCGCCAATAAACACAGTGTTATTATTGACAACATGGAAGCCCTAACTTGGGTCATTGCTGCAACAATAACCGGTGGTAGTTTAGAAATAGATAATTTTCCATTTATCGACTTAGAAGTACCTTTAGCATTTTTAAAAGAAAGCGGCGTACGATTATATCGTTTTGATGATTCTGCCCATGTTGGTAAAGGCAATGCATACCCTATAGAAATTAGCACTGGGCCATACCCAGGAATCAACTCAGATATGCAACCACTTTTCGCAGTTTTCGGTGCAATGTCTAAAGGCACAAGCAAGATTGTAGACTTACGTTTTCCTGGTAGATATGGCTATGCCGAAGAGCTAGCAAAAATGGGAGTTCAAAGCAAAGTTGTCGGCGATATGTTAGAAATAAAAGGCGGTAATCCACTCACAGGTGAAACCGTTAATGCACTAGATCTAAGAGCTGGCATTGCACTGTTACTTGCAGGGCTAGTAGCAGACGGAGAAACCACCATATTGAATGCTTGGCAGATTGAAAGAGGTTACAACGGTATAATCGAAAAACTGAATGCTTGTGGTGTAAACATCGAAAAAATTTATAGCTAAATAGAACAAAAGGTCAGCAACATGTTACCGAACGACAAATTTGAAGCTGATTTCGCTATGAACAAAATCAGCAAGTGGAAAACAGGTGGTAAGGTACGTTACTTTAAAGAAGTGAACACCGCAGAGGAACTTGCTTCAACTTTAGCTTATGTACGAAAAAATAATCTGAACTGGGCTATTGTTGGCCGTATGTCGAATATACTGTTCACCGACGAATACATGGATGGCGTAGTTATCAAGCTGGGTAAAGGGTTTACATTCTTTACCTACAATCAGAATATCGTAACAGTTGGGGCTGCTACTTATTCACCTTCTTTTGTCCGTTCATGTGTTGCACAAGGTCTAGCAGGAATTGAACATATTGTCGGCGTACCGGCCAGTTTAGGGGGCATAGTTACGATGAATGGTGGCAGTTGTCGAAAGTCAGTTTCTGAACATATCACCACAGTTAAAAGCATTGATTTTGATGGTAATACGATTATACGCAATAACGAACAATGCGAATTTGGTTATCGAGAAAGCATATTTAAATATAAGCGAGAGATAATTACCGAATGTAGCTTTGAATTAACCTCTGCAGACAAAAAAGAATTAAGGAAAACGTGTCTGAATACTTTACGTTCTAGAAGACTTAAATTCCCTTTAAAAAAACCAAACTGCGGCTCAGTGTTTAAGAGTTCGCCTACCATGTACGCAGAGATTGGACCGCCAGGTTTAGTGATAGAAAAATGTGGGTTAAAGGGAAATCAAATTGGAGGAGCACAAATCAACCCCTTGCATGCTAACTTTATTACAAATGAAGGTGCAGCAAAAAGCCAAGATATTTTAGATTTGATGAAATTGTGTATTGATACTGTACTGACCGAAACAGGTCATACTTTAATACCCGAGGTGCGATTTGTGGATAAAAACCTAAATATAAAAAATATTGAATTGTAATGACACTCAATAACATTTTTAACCTAATAAAACTCAACCTTATTTTACAAGGTTACATTATTCAATTCGCGAGAAATTAAATTGGCATCCTTTACTCAAGATTTACTTTCCGTATTAAAAAGCAAAGTCACAGTTTTATTATGTGGGGTGTTCACTAGTATTATAACTGCTAGGTATTTAGGGGCTGCCGGCAGTGGTGAATTAGCTACCTTAATTGTGATACCCGACCTACTCATGATCGTTGGCTCGTTGGGTATTAGGCAATCAGCTGCCTTTTTTATCGGTAAAGAAAAATACTCGGATGAAAAAATATTCTCGAATGTTTTAGGGATGTGGCTTATAACAAGCCTTTTATGTATGTTAATGAGTTGGGTATTTTTACGCTATGTTACTAACTCAACATTTTCTACTACGTTAATCCTACTGGCATTATTACCTATTCCTTTTGCTTTGCTCAGTACATATAGCTCTGGCGTGTTTCTCGGCAAGAACAAAATAAAAGATTTTAATTCAGTCAATTGGATACCCAACGTAGTACAGCTAGCAAGTTACGTGTTATTAATTATGCTAATTCCCTTAGGAATAGAAGGCGCTTTAATAGGCCGCGCCTTGGGCTACATAATTGTGATTTATTTCATTTGGCGAAAATTGACCGCCATAGTTCCGATAAAATTTAGTTTTGATTTAAAAGTCATTAAAGAGCTATTAGCATTGGGGGGGATCTATGCTATTAGTCTAATCATTATTAACTTCAATTATAAAATTGACGTTATCTTATTAGAAAAATTCTCAACACTACATGAAGTGGGTATTTATACTAAAGGGGCAGTGATTGTAGAAAAACTATGGGAAATTCCCTCTTTGTTAGGAGCTATTATTTTTGCCAGAAGTGCAACTGCCAAAAATAGTAAATTATTCTCATATAAAGTCGCGCAACTATTACGTATCTGTTTCGTTGTTATATTTATAGCTTGTATTGTTTTTTTCGTATTCTCAGAGTTAATCATGACCACCATGTACGGAGATGAGTTTTTGGCAAGCTCGCAAGTCCAAAGAATTTTACTACCTGGTATCTTTTTTATGACAATTCTTAAAGTCTTGAACATGGACTTGGCTGGGCGAGGTAAACCTTGGTTAGCCTTATATGCCATGTTGCCATCCTTAGTAGTGAATATAGCGCTGAATTGGTTATGGGACGAAAAATATGGGGCCAATGGAGCCGCAGCTGCATCAATGATTAGTTATACAGTCAGTGCCATATTATTTCTCATTGTGTATTCAAGAAGTGTAGGCATTTCAATCAAAGAGATATTTCGTTACAGCACTGAAGATTTTATCCTTGTAAAACAAAAAATACTTAAGCGGTAATATATGCCTAAGACTAAATGTGCCAGCTACCATTTATCACTACAGAAGCAACATAAAAAGGGATTGTAATGCAACAACCAGTATTAGTTTCAATTGTCTCAGCATATTACAATCGACAAGATTGGGTTGATAACACTATTGAAAGTCTTATTAATCAAACCTATTCAAATATTGAAATTATTATTTTTGATGATGCTTCAACTGACGATACCTATGAAAAATTACATGCCTATGCCGAAAAAGATAAACGCATAAAATTAATCAGATTCGCTCAAAATAAAGGTTTTGTTTTAGGGATGATAGAAGCAATAGCGATGTGCCAAGGTGAATACATTGCTATTCAGGGTTCTGGTGATATTTCATTTCCTGAGCGTATTGCCAAACAAGCAGATATATTAGCAGCCAACCCCAAAATTGGTTTAGTTGGTAGTCTACGTAATGTAGTCAACAAAAGCTCGCTTGATAAATTATACGCATTTAAAAATAATAGCTGGGTTGAAGGCGAAGCTTTTAGTGGTGATGCCTCAAAACTAATATTGAAAAAAAATCTATTTTCACATGGTGAAGTCATGTTTAGGAAATCGGTATATGATAAATGCGGAGGATATCGCGAAATATTTACTTTTGCTC
This sequence comes from Paraglaciecola sp. L3A3, assembly GCF_009796765.1. NCBI lineage: Bacteria > Pseudomonadati > Pseudomonadota > Gammaproteobacteria > Alteromonadales > Alteromonadaceae > Paraglaciecola > Paraglaciecola sp. L3A3. The sequence goes on along the minus strand of NZ_CP047023.1, from coordinate 1,202,152 downwards.
AAGATAGAGATTTATGGATCAGAATGAGTAAAATCTGTCAATTTCACACTATCCCAGAAGTGCTATACGAAAGGTATTTCATCGAAGGTGCTGTTAGCATTAACCCAGAAAAAAGACTGATTCAACGCTTGTTATCAGAATTAGCCGTTCAGTGTGGCGAAACTGAAACAGGCAACAAAGATATAGTGCAAAAATATGGTTTGCAAGCCCCATTCTTTTTAAAACCGTCTAGACGGTTATCCATAGACTTGAGTAAAATGGCCATAAAGTGGCTAAACCAAAATGAAATCGCAGCAGCAAAAGTATTTGCAGTTGCTGCTTGCAATCAAAAACCCAATTTAATGTGTTATTTAGTGTTATTTATGGTAACCAAGCTACCACTTAACATTAGTTTATTAATCAATAAACTAATGTTTAAAATTCACAAATTGACCATTTGAATGACACAAATTCAAATAAAAAATATTATTATAATCCTCTGTATGCTGGATTACTGGAAGCCACGGATAACTATTCAAAAGTTTATTTAACTTTGACTTAATTAAATATGGAGGGGAATACTATTAATTTTACAGCTAGCCAAATAAAGGTTTTTCTTCTCTTTACCATTTTTATTATCGGCAATGTAAAGCCAGGGATCGGTGCGATCTTATTAATTGGTTTTCCTTTTCTATTTGGTAAATATTATTTAGCCAAAGTTTCTTTTAATCGAGTATTTTTGCTTGCTGTACTGTTGTGCGCCTATACCATTATCTTTTGTGTTAAACCTAGTTTAGATAACCCGATTTTATATCTAGAGGAAATTGTAAAACATGTAGGTTGGATCGCTTTAGCTATTATTGGCGCCAGGCTAAAAGAGTCAGAATTTCGACTTTTTTATAAAGTGTTTATTATTTCTATTTTAATTTCTTTGCCATTAATCTTTATACTACCGATTCGATTTCGTGCCTATTTTGTTCATTCTAATCATTTAGCTTATTTCACTATTCTTCCACTCATCTACTATTTGACTATCGAACACTTTCCCCGAAGGTGGCTATATATCGGGGCCTTGTTTTTCATTTGTCTTATCACTGTAAGTTCAGGTGGCGTATTTTCATTTTTACTAGTACTCATGATATTTCTGCTTATACAAAACTTTTCAATTAAATATCTATTTATATTTGTTGCTTGTGCACTCCCTTTATTTTACTTTTCTGGCATTTATGATGCTTTTTACTTCAAAATTGCTTCTGTTAATTTTGATGAAATAACGCAAAAATCGTCAAGACTTTCTTTTGGTGACGAAAGTAGTTTGGTCTGGCGGATGACATACTGGCTAACCTTATACAATCAGTTTATGAACACAGTAGACACTTTTACTTTAATGTTTGGTGAAGGGGTAAAAACCATGAGTGCCGGCAACTATTTATACTACTTTATGACTCGTGACCCTCACAATGATTACCTCAGATTATTTATTGAAAGAGGTGCCATTGGCGCTGCAATATATATATTCATATTGGCAAAAATGATATTTACGACAAAAGCTAAGTTATTACTCTCATTAGGCCTATTTATTCCAATGATATCGGGAAATATTATTGTTAGTTTCCCTTATTATTTTGCATTTATTCTGTATGTATCAATGCTATCAAATCTAAACACTCCCCCAAAACGTAAGGTGAATTAGCGTTATGAAAATTGCTATAGTGACTCCGTTAAAAAACGAAATTAAAAATTTACCGCTTTTAATTGAAAAAGTAACAAACCAAAACATTGAGGTTGAACATTGGGTGATCGTTGAAAATGGCAGTGATGATGGCTCAAAAGAGTTTTTAGAAAAAATTACCTCACTACCAAATGTTAAACATTTAACCGTGTTAAATTTTACTCTACCTGTCGAAAAATATGAGTTAGGTATTAAGTACGCCACAGTAGTTAATCAAGGATTTGAGTATTTATCAAAAAACAATTACTTAGAAGCGATTGATTTTGTCGGCATATTAGACGCAGATTGTTTTCCTGATGAGAATTATTATCAAGAATTAACGACATTTATGAATAATTCTACAGAAATTGGCATCTCAAGCGGCCTAGCGTACAGTTTAGATGGCAAATATGATGGGAAAAGTAGGGACTGGGTAAGAGGAAATTGTCGATTGTGGAAACAACAGTGCTTTTTAGAAGCAGGTTATTTTGTTGGCCCTTCGGCCGATGCTCTGTCTGTTTGTAAAGCGGAGCTGAAAGGTTGGAAGTCGATCCCCATGCAGACATTGTCTTATAAGTGTAGGGATGTAGGCGAAAATGTAAATTATTCTTATTATGGATACTCAGCATATTATAGAGGTATTCCTCCTGCTTATGCTTTTTTAAAAGCGTTTAAATATTTATTACAAGGTAGTGTTGGTAACTTCACTGGGTATTTTAAAGGTTATTTTGGCGCCTGGTATAATAAAAAACCCCGTATCAACGATTCCGAAATTCTAGAATATTTCTCTAATTATTATGCGAAGAAATTAAAGTCTTAAATAATGAAGTTATCCTATCGAAATATCCATTTATGTAAAGCTTCACACTCAAAGAACATCATGTTTATCGGGAAGTTAAAAAGAACCGCAACAAAACTGTGGCTATGGATAACAATTATAGCAAGCTTAGTGCTTCATTCTCCATTTACATATGCAAAAGAAGATATTGAAATCATTCATGAACGTGTAAAACAGGATTTATTAGGTACCGCAATTAATGACAAGCAAGTAAAAAAGGTATTGTCTACCATAAGATCGAATGGAACTTGGGCAAATATAAATTATAAAGACGTTTCATTAACTGGCTTCCAACATAATGTTCACTTAGATAATATGTTGTTATTGTCAAGATCCTATAACCTTGAAGGCTCAAAATATTTCAAAAATTCCAAGGTAAAAAAATCAATCGAAAAAGCCTTAACTTATTGGTTAAAACATGACTTCATTAGCGATAACTGGTGGGACAACCAAATTGGAATCCCAAACGATTTAGTTACCTTGATTCTATTAATGGATGGTGAACTTTCTGAATCATTAATAGAAAAAACCCAGCCTATTATCGGCAGAGCCACTACAGATTCCACAGGAGCTAGACCAGGGGGCGACCGGATAAAAATTGCCAATATTCAAGCAAAAAATCTATTGCACTACAGAGACGTAATTAAACTTTCTGAAGTAATAAAGGTCATTGAAGGTGAAATTAAACCTACGGCGCCTATTAACCTCAGTTATGGTTATGGCTATACAGAAATGGAAACAGGTTTAGGCACTTCTGCAGCTGAAGGACGTGGGTTACAGTACGACAATAGCTTCCACCATCGTACCGATGCGGTTAATAACACCCTTTCTTATGGCTTAAGTTATGCTAGAGCTTTTGTGATGTGGGCAGATTATACAACTGGCACCCGTTTCGCACTTTCCCCAGCTAAACTAGAACACCTTATTGACTATTTTTTAGATGGAATTTGTAAAATGGCGGCATTTGGAAAGTACCCCGACATTGGCTCAAAAAACAGAAGCATAAGCCGTAGAGGATCTTTAAGTGCTTATAGTGCTGTGATGGCAGAACAACTGCTTAGTGCGTCCGATTACCGGAAAGTTGAGTTACAAGAAATTGCTGATATCCGAAATAATGATATTAAACCTACGATTTCACATGCAACCTACTTCTGGCTATCTGATCATTTAACATATCAGCGCCCCAACTTTTTTACCTCGGTACGAATGTATTCCTCCCGTGTACACAATATGGAATCGGCTTATAATAGCGAAGGATTACTAAATCATTATAGAGGCGACGGCGCAAACCATATATCAGTAACGGGCGATGAATACTTTGACATTGCACCTGTTTTTGATTACCAAAAAATACCAGGTACAACCATATTACAAAAACCAGAGTTACCTTCTACTGATGAGATTCAGAAACTCGGACTCTCTAATTTTGTAGGGGCAGCTACTGATGGGATGTATGCAACTGTTGGATTTGATTTCAAAAGCCCACACGATCCTTTGATTGCACGTAAAGCTTGGTTTTTTTTCGATGATGAATATGTGTGTTTAGGCGCAGGTATTTCAACAATACTAGATTACCCAGTTGCGACAACTCTCAATCAGAGCTTACTTAGGGGGAATGTTACTCTTTCTAGTGAGAGCCAAATCTCTACTTTACAGAAAGGTGAAAAACAATATAACAAAGTCGATTGGATTTATCATAATGGCGTAGGTTACCTTTTCCCTACTCCGCAAAAGATTATGTTAAAGAATAATAAGGCTACTGGATCTTGGTTCAAAATAAATCAGCAAAACAGCACACCAAAAGGAGAGGTAAAACAAGATGTATTTAAGCTATGGATTGATCATGGATATGCACCAAGTGATGACACATACGAATATATTGTTGTGCCCGGCACAAATATAGAAAACATACAAAAATATTCAGAAAAAAATGTAAAAATTTTATCAAATACGCCTTATATTCAAGCCGTAGCCAATAAAAATCTAGGGTTATACCAAGCCGTTTTTTACAAGGCAGGAGTTATTGAACTCGAAGAAAACATAATTCTATCAGCAAGTAGTCCAGGTATTTTTCTTCTAGAAATAAAAGGTGGGAATGTAACAAAAATTACGGCATCTGACCCTAGTCATTACCTTCAAGAACTTCACTTTAGCTTAAGCACTAGAATACTAGCTGAGCAAGAAAACTATAAATCTGTATGGGATGAAAAAAAACAGAAAAGTAATATAAGTATTTCTTTACCTCAAGGAGTCTATACAGGCAGTAGTGTAAGCATTACTCTTTAAATTATTTAACTTTACTAGATATATATTTTAAAGCGTATAGATAATATAGCCTAATAGCAGCAAACACAGAGTCGGAAAACAAAAACACAACAAAAAATTGTTTTAACCTATGTCCATTAGTTTTGATTTTAGTTGGCTTAACAAGCCATTGTTTAATGATCGATTTACACAGTATATGCTTTACCGAATTAGGTTTGATTTGAGATAAACTTTCTTTTGTTATTGGCGTGTTTAAGTGAAGCTCACAGAGCCACAATAAATAAAATAAACAAGTTTTAGCTCGCCATTGCTTTGCTATCTTAATTACCCGTTCCAAATCCATATTTTGATTGCAAATTAGCTCATGGCAATCTAGCAAACCATAATCATAAAAGTCACAATCTCTCATTAAGTGAATTGCCAAATTAACGAGTTGATCTTCGTTTGACATAACTCTTAACTTTGGATGTTTGTACAAAGGATGTTGAATACTGCGTTTGGCTATACCCTCTTGATCGAAATGAAATAGCCCTGGATAAGATAAATGCCAGTGAATATCAAAATATACTCTAGTCTTATAATTTGACTGCCAAGTTTGTTCAAACAGGCCATCAAATGCCTTATCAGACTTAGATATAATCTTACTTGATTGACGGCTAAATAACTTTTCAAACTGATTTTTATCATTAGGGGCAATTAAAAAATCAATATCAGAAGTTCCCCTAGGTGCTTCACTTGTATACCACCTATCGTTAAAAGCCATGCCCTTCAATAACATCATAACGGGGTATTCGTCGGTTAACGTATTAGCTAGTTCGCGTAATACAGCCTTTTTTTCTTCTACATCTACAATCACAGCAAAGGTATATTGCTTTAACCAAATGAGTGTTTTAGCTGAGCAAAGCTGTAAATGACCGCGTTGATTTGCATGCTTATAAATCAGCGCAGCAAGTCTTTCAGCACTAGGCATTTGGGGCAATGAATTAAAAAACTGTACAAGCTTGCCATTAGGCCACTTGGTTTCAACTAAATCAGTTGAAGAAGCATAAATAAATACATCTAAACGCTGCCTAACAGTATTATGCATATGTTACTAATTGCTCAGGAATATCCATGGTTAAACGACTCACTAAACTTGCACCAATAAGGGCTTGAGCTGCCGCTACCCCTTCATTCAGATTAGGCTTACGGCCTTTTAAATTATGACAATCAGAGGCTATAGCGCTAACGGCACCTTGTTGTAACAGCTGTTCGGCGTTCTGCTGGGCTTCTTCACCAAACTGACCGGTTAAGCTGCTGGCGGTGATTTGTAGCGGGCAGCCCATATTGGTAAGTACCTCTAGCTTTTGTGGCTTACGTACAAAAGTTTGATTACGCTCTGGGTGTACAATAATAGGTAGGTAATTTTTATTAATTAACCATTTCACTAAATTTTCGTACCCTACTGGTACTTCAATACGCGGGAATTCTAACAAGAAAGTTTTTTTCCCATTATACACACCTAAAGTGGGTATGGCGTCTTGGGCCACTAGCTGCATTATTTCGCTGCTAATGCGTACTTCGCTACCCAGCTGTAAGCCAATTTTTATATTGGCTTCATCAACCTGTTCTTGAAAAATAGTAAATCGCTGTTGTAAGTCAGCTCTTTGGTTTTCAAAACGGCCAAAGTGTATATGGGGTGTAAGCACCTGCACGGTAACACCGGTGTCAACAGACATACGCAGCATATCAAGTGCCTCGTCTAAAGTCCGAGCACCATCATCTACCCCAGGTAAAATATGACTATGAATATCAATCACGCTTTTTCTCCTAAACCTAAAAGATGAAGAGCATTTACCACAGAGTGTTTTCCTTATTAAAAATAACGAGAGTAATTTACCACATAGACAACTAAGGAAAAACAATACATTTGTTAAGAATTAAAGAACAAGAGCAAAAGCTGATCACAGGGGTACACTGAGTTTTGAAACGCGGCTTCGCCGAAAAGATTAAAAGATCAACTAGCATAATCGAAGTAGTAGCCAAGCCCCCCTAAATCTAAACATATTCATTTTATTCAACTTTCCTTAATAGCCTTATTTTAGGTTGGGGCACTATGTGCCCTCGCTCATTACTGCTACCCCTGTTTCAATTAAAGAAAAAAAGCACATTAATACACACAAATCTTGAGAAATTTCCAATTGTACTAAAAATATTTGCTTTTAATTTCGTTGGCATCTCAGACTCTGAGTTCAGGTGTTATGACTCTTACGATAACGGCGAACACTCGATCCGATTAATATCAAGGCAAAAAGCGAAATAGTGCTCGGCTCAGAAACGTCAATAATAGTAAAGTTAGCTTTCCGTGTTAATGCAACCCCTAAGTAATGAGCTGACTGGTCAACTAAATATTGTTCTGATTCTATGTAGCTTATCCCCTCATAGCTCTGTTCCGCCCAATTAACGCCATGATAGTAATCATCAGACACACTAACGGGGTTATACCATCCATTGCGATTCTCGTCAGCCCCAAATAATGCGCCAGAGTACTGGATGCAATCAACATCAGGTGGGCAGAAGAGCGCGTCAAACTCGTTGTATGTGTCACCAAAAAAATTGACGAAAACTAACTCTCTATCGTAAGGATTCTCTAGAAAACCGTCCGAGGGAGAATAGAAATTATATCCACTATCTTCATCGCTGCCCCACTCAAACGTACCATAGGATAAGTCGAATGAATTAAACAAATACGCTATCTCGACATTGGTAGCCAAACTCCAACCATTAGCACCGTGTGCTGCTAATGCCTGTTCTATCGATAGTCCATCGGTAACAGACCATTGCAACCATTCAATACCACTTGCACTGTCGATTACTATATTGGTGTTTGTATCTAATGAATAATCACTGATTAATCCTGCAACTGCAGGTTGAGAAGCCGCAAACACTGCTGCGAGAGCTATTGCCTTATCAATTTTCATGTTTAACTCCTAATTTGACGTCCATATCGAATAAGCGATACATCCGGTTAAAAAAACAACACCTAAAGGCATTAAACCACAGAGTGTACAGAAATCACAGAGAACACGGAGGGAAAATAGTAATTCTTCTGAGCTACAAGTCACGTTTGGCTTTGAGCATTAGGAGTTTAGCTAATCTTAACATTCCATTGCTTTTCTCTGTGTAACTCTGTGACATGCTTTAGGCTTTTAAAAAGAAAAACGGGGTATGTCTAAGACATCCCCCGTTCTTTTTAACTTAGTTGTATAGTTAGCTGTTAGCTCTTTTCTACTCCGTAATACCCTTCTTGGTAGTAGTGTTCGCCGTAGTAGCTCATTTTTTGTGGTGAGGCTTGAGTTAGTACTACACCCGCTAAGTTAGCATTAACTTTACGTAGGCGAGTGACGGTTTCTTTGGCCATGTTAATTTTTGTATTTTCTGCTTTAACTGCAACTACAGTAGTGTCAGCTAGTTTTGACAACACACAGGCATCACTTACCGGCAAGGTAGGTGGGCTATCGATGACTATATGGGCGAATTGCCCTTTAAGCGATTCAAGTAAATCGGCAAAACGTTTAGACGACAATAACTCCATTGGGTTGGGCGGTATGCTGCCACAAGTTAACACACGCAAATTAGGCGCGCCTTCAACTTGAGTTAATTCGTCACCTTTAATTTTAACGTTCACCCCACCCGCTAAGGCATCACTTAGGCCTGAGGTATTGGTTAAACCTAAATCTTTAGCAATGGCCGGTTTACGTAAATCCAGTTCAATTAATAAGGTTTTATCTAACTGACTAAAGGCCACCGCTAAGTTAATGGCTAAGGTAGTTTTACCTTCAGAGCCGACAGTAGAAGTAATTAATACCGTTTGAGGTGGGTTGTCGATATTACTAAACAATAAGCCGGTACGTATGGTGTTTATGGCCTCAGCAAAAGTTGAACGCTGGTCGTCAATATATTGTTTTTCTGGGCTGACCGCTTTTTTACCTTTTTTCACTAAAGGGGTAACCCCAAGAGACGGCAAATGTAACTGCTCTTCAATCTGATCTGGCGTTCTGAATACATTACCCAAGGCTTCTCGTAAAAAGGCTAACACTATCCCGGTAAACAAACCAAACACCAAAGTACCGGCAATAATTAGTATTACTCTAGGTTTAATTGGAGAGCTTGGTACCGTGGCTCGGTCAATAATACGCACATTAGAGGCATCGTAATCCCCTGACACATCAGCCTCCATTAAGCGACCTAAGAATGATTCGTAAACGCGACGGTTGTTTTCGACTTCACGCTCAAGGCGGGTAATTTCAAAACTACTGCCTTGGTACGATTGCAATTCGGCTTTGGTTTTTGCGGTGAGCTCTTTGACGTTTTCGAGCTGCACAGTAGCTAATCGGTATTCTTTGGCTATGTTTTCAACTATTTTGTCGACTTCGCGGTTGAGGTTATTTTGTGCGCCGATTAAATCTGAGCGAGCGGCAATCATTTTTGGATGTTTTTCGCCATAACGTTCAGCTAACTCTTCTACTTGGCGGTTTTGATTTGACTCTTCGCGCACTAAATCCCTAATGGTGGGGTTTTGTAACACTGGCCCTAACGACAAATAATCACCTTTACTGCGGTCTAACTTTTGTACTTGGCTGTACATTTCTTGGGCTTCAGACAGTTTAGTTTGGGCCCGTACCAACTCAGTATTTAAATTAGACAATTGGCTGTTAGCAATGCGTGCTTGTTGCTCAGAGTCCATTAAGCCACTGCTGGTGCGCACAGCCGCTAACTTGTCTTCAGAAGTTTGTAAGGTAATTTTAAGATCGTCTAACTGCTCGCCTAACCATTTGGCGGTGTCTTTAAGGGTACTTAAACGTGCCTCTAAACCAAATTCAATATAGGCATCGGCCACGGCATTAATCACTTCGGCAGCCTTTGCCGGCTCATCAGACTCGTAACTAATATTGATAATTTGGCTTTGTGTGCCACCTTCAACCGACAACATTCCTTGTATGCCATAGGCCAGCATAACCCGCAATTGTTCATCAGTCAGGGGCACAGGCTGTTCGGCTAATTCTTCATCACTGGCAAACCAAGATTTCACTTGTTTTTTAACGTCGCTAACAAAACTACTATCATCACCTAGCAACTTAGCTGCAGCTTGTTCTTGTTTGTATCGTGCAACTAAATCCAGTTTATCTACTACAGTTTCGGCAATTTTACGTGATTTGATAATTTCGTATTGTGTTTCGTAAAATAAAAACACCATAGAATTCATTATATAGGCATCGCTGCCTGTAGCATTCGGCTGAATAGGATCAGCCTGTATTTTGGCACTGGCTTGGTAAATAGGTGTAGACTTAATGGCAATAAATAAACCTAAAAAAGCAAACAAAACAGTCACTAAGACGATGCTCCACTTGCGACGTTTAATAATACGCCAATATTGTGTTAAATCGATAGTATCTTCGTCAGCTTGACTTACATCAGCCATTTGCTGCATTTGACTGGTATTAGAATGATTAACCACGTATTAATTCCTTTCCTTAAAAGCAGAAGCTAGATACTAGCTTCTATTTACTATTCGATGTTCTAAAAGAAGCTTTCTTCTACTGTGATTACGTCGCCTGGTTTTACAGGTGAATTAAGATCAACTCGGCTTATATTGTTTGGATCGTTTTCGCGCATTAATTGTATTTTATTGCGCGCGGCTCTTTCGGTGAAACCACCCGCTAATGAGATCGCCCGTTGAACTGTCATACCTTCGCGGTAGCTATAACCGCCTGGTTTATCCACTTCACCATTCACATAAAACTGGCGGTATTCGACGATAGACACCGAAATATCGGGTTTTTTTAAGTAATCGCCCAGATACAATTTAGTAATTTTTAATTCAACCTCATTAATGGTTAAGCCTTTGACTTGTACTTGACCAATTAACGGCATTGAAATACTGCCATTAGCCGACACCCGTGTTTTAGGTAAACTTAAATCAGGTTCGTTAAACACATTCACCGATATTTCGTCGTCGGCCCCTAAACGATATTGACTATTCTCTGATGATAAAGCGCTATCTTGCGCATACAGGTTACTACTGGCAAAAAACGTAAGTAAACCTAGCACCACCAATAAGTAGCTTGTAAAATAACTAACACTATTTGACTTAGTGTACATAACCACTCCTTAATCGAATGATACTTTGGCCGTTAAATTAATACTGTTCACTTTATATTCTGCCAACTCAACTGTTGACTTTCTGTCTTCATAACTCAGATTAGCTCCGAGTTCGACCCAATAGAACAAGCTGTGAGTCACACCTAGCTCAGCCAAGTGCCTAGTATCTTCACGGTTCCCCCCAAATACTAACTCATCTTTAGAATAACTAATCCCACCGGTTAATTTGGTGAGTTCGGTTAAACCATGTTTGAAATCTACTCCGTAGTTAGTCCGTAAAAAACCACCAGCACCTTCAAGTGACGAATCAATACTTTCCCGTTTAGCCACTAAACCAATTTCAGTATAAGTATTAGGCTTCCACTCTAGGTCAGCCTCGTAAGACAAACCTTCAATATCTCGTAAAGTGTTTAACTCATAATCACGCTCTTGGTACCCAACTTTAATCGTTCCTTCAAGTTTATTAGTTAAATCCCACTCCACTCCAACTTGATATCGAAGACTTTCACTATCACGATTAATAGCTCCAAAGTCAGAGTTATAAGTGTAATCTCGATAGACTACTTCGGCCAACAAACGAGTGCGCGGCGCTATGCGATAATAAAACGCTAAAGAGGCTAAATCACGATCATTACTTCGATATTCTTGATCATTATTATCGTAATCACGATTCGTATGGCCTAACTTTAATATCAGTTGACCAAAACTTTCTTGCCTGCCATAGCCAAGTTGTCCATTAATTTGCTTTTCGGTGTAACGATTAAACTCGATTAAGCCATCAAAAATAGTATTTAAGTCACCAAAGTCTTCGTGCTTATCTTTGTATTGCACATCAAAACCAGAAGTCAAACGGTATGAATGATCAAATTTTGCCCCAACCTTAATTTCATGGTCGGTGTAGCTCACGTCGCTGTTATCAAAATAGTTAGCGTATTCGCCATTGTAAGTCACTTCAAAACGTTGTTTACCCAAAATAGCCCCTAGGCTTAATTCTGGTGCTATCACTAAACTAGTGTCGCTTTCTGCATTGCTGTCAGAGGTGCGTAATATGTTGTCGTCATAGGTTAAACGCGAGTCGACTTCAGCTGAAAAACCTGCTTCTTGTCCATTAGCCGTGTTAGCTAAAATACAGCTTAAAACCGCTGTGGCTAATAATGTTTTTTTCATTTTATTTATTTCCATAATGCTTTAAACCAATCCCAAATTCCAAACGAAAAACCTTTAAAAATATCGATTCCTAATGCTGACTTAATTAAGTACAGCACTAATATGCCAAACAATACTGAAACTGTAATAAACAAAAAGGTGAAAGCAGCGATAGTGAAAGCAGAAATCATTTGCTCTCGCCTGCTCAAATTTCTAAAGTTACGGCCCATCAAAAATACATAATAAATACGGCTTTTCATAAAAGGCACCGGGAAAGTCCCCCTAAAGTCGACTTTATGTTTGCCCCACTCTCGAGAACCAATTGCGGTTTTTAAATGAATTAATTGTTCATTTGAAAAACTCTCGGCCACATAAGCCGGCATTCGACTTAGTAACTTTTCGATTGCTGGCTCTTGTTTTATATCTGTGGGTTCCGTCGCCATTTTTTACCTAGTTTATTTACCTAATTTATCAGTTTAAATGGCTTTGTTTTATCTATTGAAATAGAACAAAGCCATTTAATCTAAAATTAACCAATACTAATTAAGTACAAATACTAACCCAATTTAAATCAATCTAACATCACGATAGGTTAAAAATGTGACATTTTTTATATATTTGCCTTGAATCCACTAAAAACCGACTTTTCAATTAAATATTTAGCTCATTTTTTTTGCCCTAAAGCCACTCAAAATGTTAATAAAGCGTTAATTAACAAACAATTATTTACCCTCCGTTTTAATTGGTCAAATTGTACACACCGACTCATTTAAGGTTAATAATAATGTCATTATTTACCGATATAACTGTTATTTTAAGGCTCTAAGGGCAAATTATTTAAAGTAAACCTTTCAACCCTTGTTTTAATTTTCTAAATAGTATTATTCGCGGTTCATATTGTGCGATTAAACATGGCATAATGTGCGCAAAATTTTGTGAAAAGGATTAATTGATGAAGCTATTAGTGACAGGTGGCGCAGGGTTTATTGGCAGTGCAGTGGTTAGGCATATATTGCAATCGTCAGACGATACAGTAATCAATTTAGATAAATTGACTTATGCTGGCAACGTAGAATCAATACCTGCTGGGTTACATTCTACTCGTTATATTTTTGAACAAGTGGATATATGTGATGCCGCAGAACTAAAACGGGTATTTGCTGAACATCAACCCGATGCAGTGATGCATTTAGCTGCTGAGTCTCATGTTGATCGCTCGATTGATGGCCCAGGTGAATTTATTCAAACTAACGTAGTAGGTACTTACACCCTACTAGAAGCTACAAGAGCTTATTGGTCTGGTTTGACCGACGACAAAAAGCAGGCGTTTATTTTTCATCATATTTCGACCGATGAAGTGTATGGCGATTTACCTCATCCTAATGAGTTACCTGCTGGCGCTGAACTACCTCTTTTCACAGAAGACACCCCTTACGCTCCTAGTTCGCCCTACTCGGCAAGTAAAGCTAGTTCTGATCACTTAGTTCGCGCATGGCAACGTACTTATGGTTTACCGACTGTAGTGACTAATTGTTCTAATAATTATGGCCCTTATCATTTCCCAGAAAAACTAGTGCCTCATGTCATATTAAACGCATTAGCGGGTAAAGCATTACCGGTTTATGGTGATGGTAGCCAAATTCGTGATTGGTTGTATGTTGAAGACCATGCTCGTGCACTTTATATAGTGGCTAAGTCTGGCAAAGTTGGCGAAACCTATAATATTGGTGGCCACAACGAAAAACGTAACTTAGAAGTGGTACAAACCATTTGTGATTTGCTGGATGAGTTGGTTCCAGAAAAACCCGATGGCATAAGTCATTACAGCGATTTAATCACTTTTGTCACCGATCGACCAGGGCACGATGCTAGGTATGCAATCGACGCCGATAAAATTCAACGCGAATTAGGCTGGACTCCAGAAGAATCATTCGAGTCGGGCATTCGTAAAACAGTACTATGGTATTTAAACAATAAAGACTGGTGGCAACGAGTCTTGTCAGGCGCATATAAACTAGACCGATTAGGGGCGTAGAGCAGCTTAAAAGCAGTGAATAGTGAAAAGCTAGAAACAGTGTAGGTCGTGGCTTTAGCCCGTCAATGTAAAAAATAGACGCCATAAATGGACGACCTACAAAAGAAGAAAAGAAATTGAACCACAGAGGTAAAGATGGTTAATATTTGCCTTAACTGTAGGTCGGGGCTTTAGCCCGTCAAGATAAAAATAGTGAATAGTGGTGAGTAGATAGTAAAAAGATAAGAGTAGTCGTTACTATCTCCTATTTACTAACTACTACCCCCTGTATTTATAATTTAAGGAATTAGTATGGCTAAGTATAAAGGTATTATTTTAGCGGGTGGTTCGGGGTCTCGTTTGCATCCTATCACTCAGGGCACGTCTAAGCAGTTATTGCCCATTTATGACAAACCTATGATTTATTATCCGTTGTCTGTGCTTATGTTAGCCGGTATCAAAGATATTTTAATCATTACTACCCCTGAAGACCAAGCTAACTTTATCAAGTTATTAGGTGATGGTACTGATTATGGCATCAACATTAGTTACACAGTGCAACCTTCGCCAGATGGCCTAGCCCAGGCTTTTATTTTGGGTGAAGAGTTTATTGGTGATGACAATGTAGCCTTAGTATTAGGTGACAATATTTTCTACGGTCAGCATTTTTCTGACAACCTAAAAGCCGCCACTAAAGTGGAAACTGGCGCCACGGTTTTTGGTTATCGAGTTACCGATCCTGAACGTTTTGGTGTTGTGGATTTTGATGACAATGGCAAAGCCATTAGCATTGAAGAAAAACCTGCTTTACCTAAGTCTAAATACGCTGTGACGGGTTTGTATTTCTACGATAATACTGTGGTTGAAATAGCCAAAAACATTAAACCATCACCTCGTGGTGAATTAGAGATTACAGATATTAATATTGCGTACATGCAGCAGGGTAATTTAAACGTGTCTTTATTAGGCCGCGGTTTTGCTTGGCTTGATACTGGTACTCATGATTCGTTGTTAGAAGCAGGACAGTTTGTGCAAACCATTGAACATCGCCAAGGTTTAAAAGTGGCTTGTTTAGAAGAGATTGCATACAACCAGGGCTGGATCAGTAAAGAAAAACTGATCAAACAAGGCGAAAGTTTACACAAAACCGGCTACGGCCAGTATATGTTGAAATTAGCAGAAGAATGATAAGGGCAGCGATGTAGGTCGTGGCTTTAGCCCGTCAAGATAAAAAATAGACGCCATAAATGGACGACCTACAAAAGAAGAAAAGAATTTAAACCACAGAGGGCACAGAGAACACAGAGGTAATAAGTGTTAAGACAAGCCTCACCTGTCGTCATTCCGGTGTGCTTTTAAGCCGGAATCCAGGGCTTTAGAGCATTAGCTAGCAGATAGTTAAGGGCAAGAGCAAAAGAATGGATTCCTGCTAACTACATGCAGGAAAGACGGGCTTTGAGGTTGAGTTGTGATTTTACAGCTTTAAACTCAATTTTATTGGGGGCAGTGCAAAAACTATCTACTAGGATCTGCTGTTGTCTTTTTCTGTGAACATTGCGCTCTGTTACCCTGTGGTGAATAGCTTTTAAGCTTTTCTATGCCCTTATAATTGGAAATTAAAAATGAATGTAATTAAGACAAAACTAAACGATGTATTGATTTTTGAACCTAAGGTATTTGGCGATGAGCGTGGTTTCTTTATGGAAACCTTTCGCAAAGACTTTTTTAGTCAACAAACCGGTGTGGCTGAATTGGTGCAAGACAATCACAGTAAATCTGCCCAAGGCATTTTACGTGGTTTACATTACCAACTTGAGCATACTCAAGGAAAATTAGTACGTGTCACCCAAGGTAGTGTTTTTGACGTAGCGGTGGATTTGCGTCAATCATCATCAACTTTTGGTCAATGGGTGGGGGTTGAACTGTCAGCAGAAAATAGTCGGCAATTATGGGTGCCTGCAGGTTTTGCTCATGGCTTTTATGTGACCAGTGAGTCGGCAGAGTTCGTGTATAAATGTACCGATTATTATCACCCTCAATCAGAAGTATCAATCCGCTGGAATGATCCTAGTTTAAATATTGAGTGGCCTTTAGTGAATGGTGAGCAACCTAACCTATCAGCAAAAGATGTTGATGGTTTATTATTTGCCGACGCGCCCAAATTTGATTAACGGCTTTATCCAAAGGAAGAGTAAAACATGAAAGTATTGGTGACAGGTAAAGGTGGACAACTGGCTTGGGAATTAGCTGACAAAGCTCCTACAGAATTCGAATTAATTAGTTTAGGTCGCACAGAACTTGATATCACCAATGCCGAATTAGTTCAGCAAGTTATCAGCCAACATCAACCTGATGTGATCATTAATGCCGCGGCTTACACTGCGGTAGATAAAGCAGAAACCGATGCTGACATGGCTTATGCCGTCAACGAAACAGGTGCTCGTAATTTGGCCAATGTGTGTAAAGCACAGAATATTCGCTTGTTACATGTGTCTACCGACTTTGTCTTTGATGGTACAAAAACCACACCATACCAAACTGATGATGCAACCAATCCAATTAATGTGTACGGCGCATCTAAGTTAGCTGGTGATATAGCTGTACATGAGACTCTGCCAGAAGCAGTGATTGTGCGCACAGCCTGGGTGTATTCTACAAACGGTAATAACTTTGTGAAAACCATGCTGCGCTTAATGGCCGAAAAACCGCAGTTAGGCATAGTATATGACCAAGTAGGCACGCCTACATGGGCTGCAGGCTTAGCAAAATGGTTGTGGGCGGTAGTGGCCAAGCCTGAAGTGTCTGGCACCTTCCACTGGACTGATGCAGGCGTAGCGTCTTGGTACGACTTCGCTGTGGCGATCCAAGAGTTAGCTATTGAGAAAGGTATGTTACAACAAGCAATCCCTATTTCGCCGATACCTGCCAGTAGTTACCCTACCCCAGCCACACGGCCAAGCTTTTCTGTGATTGATAAATTCTCAGCAGAAGCTGAGGCAGGTGTAAAAACCATTCACTGGCGTAAACAATTATCAAATATGCTGGATGCACTAAAATCTGCTTAAAAGCAGTAGCTAGGAAATAGTCGCTAGCAGATAGCAAAAGATAAAAACAGTGTAGGTCGTGGCTTTAGCCCGTCAAGATAAAAAATAGACGCCATAAATGGACGACCTACAAAAGAAGAAAAGAATTTGAACCACAGAGGGCACAGAGAACACAGAGTGAATGGGTGTTAAGACAAGCCCCTCATTCTGATAGTAGTCACTCTGGCAGCTTCCACTATCGTCATTCCGGTGTGCCCCACATATCGTCATTCCGGTGTGCTTTTTAGCCGGAATCCAGGGCTTTTGAGTGCAGTAAGAACAGTAGATTGCAAATAATGGCTAGTAGATGGTTAAAGTTAAGAGCAAGAGCCAAAGAATGGATTCCTGCTAACTACATGCAGGAATGACTGACTTTGAAGGCAATCGATAACCTTGAATTTAAGCAACATCATTAAATTCCTGATATTTTAGATATGCGACTACCCACATTCCGTCATTCTGGTAGTCGTCACTCTGGCAGCTTCCACTATCGTCATTCCGGTGTGCTTTTAAGCCGGAATCCAGGGCTTTTGAGCAGTAAATAGGAAATAGTAGCTAGCTCGTGGCTCGAACCCCGTGGCTAGCAACTTTTTCTTATCTACTATTTCCTACCTCCTATCCCCTTGCTATTGTTTTTTCTGCTTAGTCCGTAGTATTAGGCTTACATCTATTGCACCATATTTTTAGGATATTTATGTTTTTGAAAAAAGAAACCTTTGAAACTGTTATTGCTAGTACACCTCTAGTGTCTATTGACTTGGTTGTAAAAAACCAACTTGGTCAGGCCTTGTTGGGACGACGTTTAAATAAGCCGGCGCAGGGTTATTGGTTTGTGCCTGGTGGTCGAATTTTAAAAGATGAATCAATGGCCAGTGCTTTTAAGCGTCTAACCTTAGAAGAACTTGGCCAAGAGTTCTCAATTAACCAAGGACAATTAGTTGGCCCTTTTGATCACTTTTATACAGATAATGTATTTGGCGATGAGTTTTCAACTCATTATGTTGCCATAGCATATGAATTATCAGTCACCGATTTATCCTCCCTGCCCATAGATATCCAACACGGTAGTTACCAATGGTTTGATATCGAAGAACTACTCGCAGACGAGCAAGTCCATAAGCATACTAAATGGTATTTTCAGGGCTTTTAAGAACAGACTGAGCAGAGTGAAGCAGTTAAAAGACAAGAGCAGTGGCGAGATACTAGATTCGAGATGTGAGCAAAAGCCAAAGAATTTGAACCACGGAGGGCACAGAGAACACAGAGTGAATGGGTGTTAAGACAAGCCCCTCATTCTGATAGTAGTCACTCTGGCAGCTTCCACTATCGTCATTCCGGTGTGCCCCACATATCGTCATTCCGGTGTGCCCCACATATCGTCATTCCGGTAGTCTTTTAAGCCGGAATCCAGGGCTTTTGAGTGCAGTAAGAACAGTAGATTGCAAATAATGGCTAGTAGATGGTTAAAGTTAAGAGCAAGAGCAAAAGAATGGATTCCTGCTAACTACATGCAGGAATGACGGGCTTTGAGGTTTGTGATGTGATTGCGAATTTTCCATTCAATGTTGAATTATTACCTTTTTAGGATATCCCGACAGCCCCACACTTCGTCATTCCGGTAGTCTTTTAAGCCGGAATCCAGGGTGCTGTGTTACAAAATGGTTGGATATAAATCATCCCAATTGAAATTGCTTTTTTCTATTAGAGTTACTTTCCAACTTCGCTTCCATTTTTTTAACTGTTTTTCTCTGTTAATCGCACCAAGCATGTCTGGGTATTGTTCATAATAGACTAAGGAATGTACCTCATAGGTGTTACTAAACCCATCAACTAAGTTATTCTTGTGCTGCCAAATTCGTTGAATTAAGTTACTTGTCACCCCAATGTACAAAGTGCCATTTTTCTTATTGGCAAGTATATAGACAGTGGGTTGCTTCATTCGAATCCTTCCCTTTTCTAGCAAAGACTCTTTTATAATAAGACTTACATTGTTTTTCAGCAAAACAATTGAGTAGAAAAAACTTCGAACAAAAGAATGGATTCCTGCTAACTACATGCAGGAAAGACGGGCTTTGAGGTTGGGTGATGATTTTACAGTTTTAAACTCAATTTTATTGGGGGCAGTGCAAACACTATTTACTAGGATCTGCTGTTGTCTTTTTCTGTGTAGCGTAGTTCTCGACTCAATTATCGAAACTGCCAAAGCCAACGGCCTCAGTCCCTTTGATTACCTAAATCACCTGTTAGAGCATATCAGCCAACCGGATTACGACATCGAAAACCTATTACCATGGAATACCAATAACAACTAGGTGGGATCACCGGACGCTTACGATTTTGGAACTTGGAGAAGAAAAAGATGGTGGGGTGAAAACTGATTCTTTAGGAGCGAAGCTCCGCCAGCTTGAACAGCTCGACAGGGATGTCGAGATTGGGTGCATATCATCAGGGATGTGCGAGTGACTACATTGAATGATTTATATATAGATATTAACCGTATTGGATTAACTTAAATAATTCTTTGTATCTTGGGAATTTGGTAGATTTTGGCACTTGACGTGAATACTTGAAAAGATGGTGGTGCTGGATTCACTCATATCGTCCCTGATATTCGCCCTACGGGCAGCCTACGGCTGTGCAAATTGTTCCAGACAATTTGTACTTCAGGCATCCTGCCTTACATCCTTCGGATCATGCTACGCATGTTCTATTTTGTTCCAGACAAAATAGTCGAACCACGCTGGCTACTCGTACCATCCCTGATACTCGCCTAGTTCCTAGGCCAACCTTCGGTTGTTCTAATTTTTTCCCGAAAAATTAGTCTCGTCCGGCACGACTTTATTTGATATCTTTGATTTTTGGTAGATTTTGGCACTTGACGTGAATACTTGAAAAGATGGTGGGTCGTGCTGGATTCGAACCAGCGACCAATTGATTAAAAGTCAACTGCTCTACCAGCTGAGCTAACGACCCGTCTTTTTGGATTTTACTATTTACACATCCTGTGTTGTTAGGAAATTGGTGGGTCGTGCTGGATTCGAACCAGCGACCAATTGATTAAAAGTCAACTGCTCTACCAGCTGAGCTAACGACCCTTTTTCCTCTTCGCCTCACTGCGAAGGCCGCATATAATACTTAAATGAATCTTCAGTGCAAGCTTAAAAACAGATTATTTTAATAATTTAAACTGTTTGCTGAAAAAGCAAACAAATCGATAATTAATCCAGCAAACACAGTACAAAAAAACAACAGTAAAATATGCTTAAAGATTGGCAATTCTTTTCGCGGCTAGTTTAGCCGATGAAGAATTTGGAAATTCAGTTATAACTTGTTCCCATAACTGCTTAGCCCGCGCAATATTTGAGCGTTCCATTTCGGTAATTCCTAACTTAAGTAGCGCATCTGCTCTTTTACTTGAATCAGGGTAATTAGACACTAAAGCTTGGAATTGATCTCCAGCTCCTGCCCAGTCTTGTTTATTGAACAATAACTGACCTAACCAATATTTGGCGTTGGGTACATAACTAGAATTTGGGAAACGCTGTAAAAACGTTTGGAATTCTGGAATAGCCTGATCATACAATTTGTCTTTTAGGATCAAATTGACGGCTCTGTCGTAAGCTTCACTTTCGTTACCTGACATTTCGACCATTGGCTCATTAACCGGCGTTACGCTGGTTGGTGCAGTGTATTGTGTTTGAGCTGGCGGGTTCGCCATGACACTTTCGATACGTTTATCTATTTCTAGATAAAGTTCTCTTTGTCGCTCTAGGATTTTTTCAAGCTGATAATTTTGGACTTCAATAGCACCACGAAGTTCGTTCACTTCATTTTGTACTACATCTAACTGCTCCTGCTGCCTATGTTGCGCTTCAGTGCGAGTTTTTAACAGTCTTTCAATTTCGTCAAGACGTTGTCCATTACTGCCGCTAGTTACGTCTGTCACAGGCGCAGGAACCGCAAAAACTGCGGTTCCATATAGCCCTAGCAAACTTAGCGCTAAGGTGCGTTTAGTCATAGTGATTATCTGTTACTGATAAACCAATACGCCACGACGGTTTTCTGCAAACGCCGCTTCGGTATTGTAAGTATTGATTGGTTTTTCTTCACCGTAAGATACCACTGAAATTTGTGACGCACTTACGCCAGCATTCAATAAGTATGTTTGTACTGATTTAGCACGAGATTCACCAAGAGCGATATTATACTCTGGCGTACCGCGGCTATCACAATGTCCTTCAATAACAACAGACTTGTTAGAATGTTTCACTAAGAATGCAGCATGTAGATCTAACACGTTATAAAACTTAGAGCTGATAGAAGCACGATCGAAATCGAAGTAAACCACTTGGTTGTTCTCAAGAGCTTGAAGTTCTTTTTTCATTTCTTCAACAGGCGTTAAAACACGGCCAACTGCACCAGATTGAACTTGTGCATCTCTAGCTTCTTGTGCTTTACGGTCAGCTTCAGCTTGCTCTTGGGCAATTTTGTTACGTTCAGCTTCTAGTTCCACTTCTGAAGGACCTGATGAACATGCCACCATAGTCACAACTGGAAGTGCGATAACCAACCCTTTGAAAATTTTGTTAAATTGCATTCTTCTATTCCTGTTTTTTTTCGAGTTCGAATTAAAAAGTTAACATTAAAGTAAAAACGGCGACCAATTGGGCGCTTTTACTTGGCCATCTACTGCCGGTAATAATGCTTTAAACCGACCATCTAACGACACCAAAGACAACACTTGCTTGCCTTGATGTAGCGTACTATAAATAATCATACTGCCATTTGGTGCAATACTAGGCGATTCATCTAGTTCAGTTTTAGTTAAAACGTACAGACGACCTGTAGTTAAATCTTGTCGAGCTATATGATACTTGCCTCGAGTTCGGTTCACTACAACCATTTGTTTGCCATCAGGGGTGATTGTTCCCCCTAGATTCATTTCGCCATCAAAAGTCAAGCGTCGAACTTTAGTTGTAGCTAAATTTACGCGATATATTTGTGGTTTACCACCCCGTTCTGAACTAAATATTAAGCTTTCACCGTCAGGCATCCAACTTGGCTCTGTATCAATCGCGCGATTTTTAGTGATACGGCGTAATTGTTTACTCGCAATATCCATCACATAAAGTTCTGGATTACCGTCTTTAGACAAAACCATGGCCAATTTTTTTCCATCTGGAGAAAACTTCGGTGAACCGTTAATACCAGGAAAGTTGGTCATTTGTGTGCGGCTCATCGTATAAATGTCTTGAACAAAGATTTGTGGGCGTTTATTTTCAAAACTGACATAAGCTAACTTAGAACCGTCGGGTGACCAATTAGGTGACATTAAAGGTTCTTTTGAACGTAAAAGTATTGTTTCGTTAGCTCCATCGTAGTCTGATACGACCATTTGAAACGGAAAATCAAACTTATTTCTATCTCTGACGACCACGTAAGCTAAGCGAGTTAAGAAAGCTCCTCTTTCACCGGTTAGTTTTTCGTATACCACGTCGCTGATCCGGTGGGCGTGTTGTCTAAAGGCATCAGCAGAGATGGTCACTCGGCTAACAGCTAATATATGGTCATTACTTTCAACCAGCTTACCGTTACTTAATGTTTGGTGTCCGCCGGTTATTTGCCCTCTTAATACATCGACTAGTTCGTAAGAGATACGGTATTGATCAACACCGACTGATTCAATTGTGCCCATCAATAAAGCTTCTACACCTTTTGAAGACCAAGCGCTGTAATCCACGTCTTGAGAAGCACTTGGAAATTGCGGCATAGTCGAGGCATCAATCGGATTAAATTTACCACTACGGCGTAAATCGTTAGCCACTACATTGGTTAAGTTTTCAGGCATGATACCGCTACCTTTCCACTTAAAGGGAATAACCCCAATTGGCCGAGAAGTATCTACACCTTCAGTGATCACAATTTCTAAAGCGGCATGGCTTTTAAAACTCATTGTTAATAGGGTCAAAAGGAGAAAACAAATTTTATACATTATAATTCAGGCTCAACAGTTAGATTAATATCACGTAATTTTTCAAACACATCCGCTTCTTTAGAAACGGGTAAAGTATCAGCTTTAAACACAGCCGCTTTGGCAGCACGACATAAAATTGGGTCGCCGCCCATTTCCTTCACTTGGATCACTAATCCATTTGAAGCCAATCGAAGATTTAAACGACAAGATTTACCTTTCATTGCATTATCTACGATTAGATTTCGTTGAATCGTTTGTTTAATTAATGACTGGTATTTTTGTACTTCGGTTAATACTTGTTTATTTCTTCTTTGCTGACGTGCAGCTTGTTCTTGTTGTAATTGTTCTTGCAAGGCCGCATCTTGCTCGGCTTTTTCAGCTGCTTCACGTTTTTTGCGCTCGGCTTCTTGGCGGGCCTTTTCTTCTCGCTCACGTTTTTCTTTAGCTTTTTTAGCCAAGTCATCGGCTTTTTTCTTAGCGAGTTCTTTTTGTTTACGTTCTGCTTCAAGCTTTTTAGCTTTGGCTTTTTCTTTCTTTAATTTTTCTCTGGCTACCGCCGCGGCCTGTTCGGCCTTTTTCTTATCTCGAATTTGTTGTTCTGTTTTCTTTTTCAGGGCAAGCGCTTCAGCTTGTTGTTTTTTGCGCTTATTTTCGGCTTCGATCGCTTTACGCTCTAAATCTTTAACTCTTTGTTCTTCAGCTAAACGTTTTTGCTTTTTTTCGTCGGCTAATTTTTTTAACTGATTACCATCTATCACCACAGCCTCAATGATAGGCTGGGGATTAGAAAAATCAGGCGTTGCTTTAGGCACAGACAAATTACCACTCACAAGTAAACCTATTATCACTAGTAGGTGCAAAACAAATGAAGTAGTTAAGGCAATTGACAACTTAGACATTGCGTTCTAATTCTCTGGCGGCGAGGTCATTAAACCAACAGACGGCGCACCCGCTCGTTGCAACAGCACCATAAGATCTACCACTTGACTGTAAGCCACTGCACCATCGCCCTTAACAACAACTGGTGTTTCGGGTTCACGTTGTAAATGGGTCGCCACCAAGGTTGCTAAGTCGACAGCTGACATAGCTTCATCTTGAGTATCACCTACGTTTAAATAATACTGACCTTGTGCATCCACTGTGGCCACTAAGGGCGGTTTGGCTTCTTCATCTAAGGCTTGAGCTTCTGCTTTAGGTAGGTCTACTTTTACCCCTTGGGTGACGAGGGGCGCAGTTACCATAAAGATGATCAACAACACCAACATCACATCGATGTATGGCACCACATTAATTTCAGAAACCGGACGACGGCGTTTTCTTTGGTACGTATTCATAATCTACCCAGCTTTCTGAGCTGAATTTTTCTCGGCACTGGCAGCTAAAGCTTGTCTATGTAGGATGCTAGAAAATTCCTCCATAAAATTACCATAACTGTTTTCTAATTTTTCAACTTGATGGCTGAAACGGTTGTAAGCGATAACCGCTGGGATAGCCGCAAATAAGCCCATTGCTGTGGCAATTAATGCTTCAGCGATACCAGGCGCAACCATAGCTAGAGTGGCTTGTTGCTGACCACCCAAAGCCACAAAAGAATTCATAATGCCCCATACCGTACCAAACAAACCAATGTAAGGGCTGATTGAGCCCGTTGTGGCTAAAAAGGGTAGACGATTCTCTAATTTGTCGATTTCACGAGACAAAGAGACACGCATGGCTCTTGATGTGCCGTCAACTATGGCTTCAACTGGCGTTGATGTACTCTTGCGTAAACGTACAAACTCTTTAAAACCCGCACAGAACACACTTGCCATACCTTGCACTGATTGCCTAGCCGCTAATTCTTGGAAGAACTTATTGAGATCGACACCAGACCAAAACTTATCTTCAAACTTTTTCATTTCAGCATTGGCTGATCTCAGCACCTTAGTGCGTTCAAAAATAAATGCCCAAGATGTAACAGAGGCCGCCAATAGGATCAACATAACAAGTTGCACCAAAAAACTGGCTTCTAATATCAAATCTACGAAAGATAACTCAGATGACACGTGTAAATTCCCCTAAAATATTTTCAGGAATAGCTTGCGGTTTCATAGTTGAAAGATTGACACAAGCGACTCTAATTAACGCACTAACCAAACATTGTTCGTCTGGGCTTATTATTATTTGTTTGAACACCAAGCTGGCGCGCTTTAATTCTACTATTTCGGATTGAATACTCAATAGTTGATTAAAGCGTGCAGGCGCATGATTATCCATTTCCACACGTTTGACGACAAAACCCACAGAATGTTCCAATAAAATATCCTGTTGGGTGCCCATACTTCTTAACCACTCAGTTCTTGCTCGTTCAAAAAACTTCAGATAATTAGCATAATAAACAATGCCGCCTGCATCTGTGTCTTCATAATAAACACGTATATTGTGGGTATGTTGCATCATGGCCATTTAATTCTTATTGTCGTCAGTATTAATTACAGTAATCAACAGTGTGTTTAGGCGATATTTCTATGAATGCTTGTTTACTTTGTCAAACAAGCAGACCTACTGTTTAAAAAACACACAAAAAGGGTTAAGCCTTTTTATTTAAAGGCTTATGCTACCAAACCCCCTTTAATTATCATCTTAATTTTTAAGTAAATTTTATGTAAAGGGTAAGTATATAAAAGTAAAAGGGGACAAAAATACACACAAGGCAATAAATATTAATTTATTGAAGTTTAAAAATTTAACAGTTCAAGCTCCGCATAAAAAACATTTACAATTATTTAACTAAAAAATAATAATAGTGCGACATTTGTACAATTTAAAAAAACCATTTAAAACAAAGAGATAAAATAAAAATTACGGTTTTTCAGGTAAAAAACTAACAAGACTTTAAAAATGGATTAGTTTTTCTAATGATAAGTCTTAATTTAATTCAATTGTGCTTAACACTGATTGAGCTATTATATAGTTGTTTTTGAACTACTGTAGAATTTCACATCGAGAGATGGAAAAAATTGTATTAGTTTGTTTCATGTTTTGTTCTCAAAGATTTATTCCCTTCAACGTAAGTTGATTTGGCCCATATTTTATATATGGGCTTTTTTTTGCCTGAAATTTAATCCGGCGAATAATCTTTGCTGAAGTGCAAGA
Source organism: Paraglaciecola sp. L3A3 (assembly GCF_009796765.1). Taxonomy (NCBI): domain Bacteria; kingdom Pseudomonadati; phylum Pseudomonadota; class Gammaproteobacteria; order Alteromonadales; family Alteromonadaceae; genus Paraglaciecola; species Paraglaciecola sp. L3A3. The sequence goes on along the minus strand of NZ_CP047023.1, from coordinate 1,175,866 downwards.
AAGCTCGTTGCGAAGCAATACGCCCTCTTGGAGTACGTTGTAAAAATCCTTGTTGGATCAAAAACGGTTCAATTACATCTTCTATTGTGTCGCGTTCTTCACCTATAGCAGCAGCTAAGTTATCTAAACCCACTGGGCCACCCATAAATTTTTCAATAATAGTTAATAAAAGTTTACGGTCCATATAGTCAAAACCTTCTTTGTCTACATCTAGCATATCCAGTGCCTGACTCGCTACACTCACATCGATATGACCATTAGCTTTGACTTCAGCAAAATCGCGAACCCGACGTAATAATCGATTACTGATCCTGGGTGTCCCTCGAGATCGACGAGCGATTTCAATGGCGCCGGCTTCGTCCATAGGTAAGTCTAAATAACTAGCTGAACGTTTAACAATTTGGGTGAGGTCTTTGATATTGTAAAATTCGAGACGTTGCACTATGCCAAAACGATCACGCAGCGGTGACGTTAATGATCCCGCTCGGGTCGTGGCACCAATCAAAGTAAAAGGCGGTAATTCTAATTTAATCGATCGAGCAGCTGGCCCCTCACCTATCATAATATCTAGCTGATAATCTTCCATAGCCGGATACAAAATTTCTTCTACCACTGGACTGAGGCGATGGATTTCATCAATAAATAATACGTCGTTTTCTTCTAGGTTTGTCAATAATGCAGCGAGATCTCCGGCTTTTTCTAGCACAGGCCCAGAAGTGGTTTTGATGTTAACACCCATTTCATTAGCGACAATATTGGCTAAGGTGGTTTTACCTAAACCGGGAGGTCCAAAAATAAGCAGGTGATCTAAAGCATCACTACGTTTTCGGGCCGCTTCAATAAAGATTTCCATTTGTGAACAAACATGGTCTTGCCCGGTATAGTCGGCTAACATTTTCGGCCGAATGGCACGATCAATGACTTCGTCTTCTTTACTCGCTGTGGGTTGTATCAGTCGGTCTGCTTCTATCATCTTTTCTGTTCAATTAAGGAGTGGAGTAGTGTTTTTTTATACAGTAACAGATTTTTAATTCTGGATCGCCTGAATTATGCCATCGCCCTAAGCGCTTCACGTATTAACGCTTCACTACTGACACCTTCTGTATACACAGAGTTTATTACTTTACTGGCTTGTGGTGGTTTATAACCTAAAGCTAACAGCGCACTGAGCGCTTCTTCTTTGGCATCTGTACGTTGAACAAAGGTGTTTTCTATGGGTAAATCAGCACTAAGATGCACAGTGTCGGCATAACCCTGCTCTTTGGCTAACTTACTCAATCGATCACGCATTTCAATGACTAAACGTTCTGCAGTTTTTTTACCGACCCCAGGCAATTTAGTTAAACCTGTCACATCTTCCATGCTGACACACTGCATAAACTGTTGGGCGTTCATTCCTGAAAGAATAGTTAGTGCTAACTTTGGCCCAACTCCACTGGCTTTAATTAGCTCGCGAAATACAGCCCGTTCTTTTTTATTGGCAAAACCAAATAACAGTTGAGCGTCTTCTCGCACCACAAAATGAATACATAAATTTGCTTCTTGGCCCACTTCAGGTAATTCATAAAAACTGGTCATAGGTACTTGTACTTCGTAACCGACTCCGCCCGCTTCAATTAACACTTCAGGTGGTTGTTTTTCTAATAAAATGCCACGAATATTACCTATCATTGCGCTTCCTTCAACTTGTTATTTTTAGCTGTAACACGACTTACCTGAGTCTACCACGAACCGTTTTGGTTGCTTGACCAGACATTTTAATTAGGCTGTGCTGGGTATGGGTATGGCATAAGGCCACAGCTAATGCATCAGCAGCATCTGCTTGCGGCGTTGAGCCCAACTTTAATAAGTAAGTCACCATATGTTGTACTTGGGATTTATCAGCGCTGCCCTTGCCTACTACCGATTGTTTAATTTGTCTGGCTGAATATTCAGCCACAGGTAAATCAAATGTAGTGGCGGCGACAATCGCAGCACCTCTGGCTTGACCTAACTTAAGGGCAGAGTCAGGATTTTTTGCCATAAACACTTGTTCGATCGCAAATTCATTAGGTTGAAATTGCAAGATGATTTCTCGAACGCCATCAAAGATTTGTTTCAACCTGGGGGCTAATTCAGTGCCTTGCATTCGAATACAACCACTGCCTAGGTATTCTGAATTGCTACCGACTTTTTTAATCACGCCGTATCCAGTGATACGTGAGCCTGGGTCGATACCTAAAATAATTGCCATTTGTGTCTCTTTTGCAATTTACATCGCTCTTGCAGAATGTTTATCAGTGGCTTATTCAACATTGGGAACAAATAGCTGGATAGCTTGACGGTTAGTGTCTGACCAAACTTTTTCTATCGCGGCTTGTTTGTCTAACCATAAAGAAGCTGAATGCTCGGTAAGTTGCACAATATGTTCATCTGCAACTTGTAAGGCAAATACATGTTCAGTGTTAAAAGGAGTATTAGGTGGGTATCTGTGTTGCCACATTTCGCGAATCGGGTAAGTGTTGATTTTGTCACAATCCAACAATTGATATTGATGTTTAACAATATCAATGCCGGTTTCTTCTTTTACTTCTCTAATGGCTGTTTCAGCAGGGGCTTCACCTACTTCAAGAGTGCCGGTAACAGATTGCCAAAACTCTGGATCATCGTTACGTTGCATCACCAACACCTGCCCTGATTGGTTATAAATAACGATCAGGGCAGATTGAGGGATACGATATTCGATGCTCACTTAGTCGGCTTTCTTAGCAATTACTGTTTGCACAGACAACTCTTTCAGTTGTTCTGGATTGGCTTCACCCGGCGCATTAGTTAATGGACAAGCTGCAGTTGTGGTTTTAGGGAAAGCCATCACGTCACGAATAGAGGTAGCACCTGTCATCAACATGACGAGTCTGTCTAAACCAAAGGCTAAACCTGCATGCGGTGGCGCACCAAATTTAAGAGCTTCTAACAAGAAACCAAATTTCATTTCGGCTTCTTCATCACTAATGCCTAACAATGAAAATACCTTAGCTTGCATATCTTGATTGTGTATACGCACCGAACCACCACCTAATTCGCAACCATTTAACACCATATCGTAGGCATTGGATAAAGCGCCAGCAGGGTTAGCAGCTAATTCATCTGGAGTCATATCACGAGGTGCTGTAAATGGGTGATGTAATGCATGGAACTGACCATCAAACTCTTCAAACATCGGGAAGTCTACTACCCATAATGGTTTCCACTCACCTTCTAATAAATCTAAGTCTTCACCTAGTTTTAAGCGTAATGCTCCTAAAGCTTCAGTTACCACAGTATTACTATCAGCGCCGAACAATAAGATGTCGCCGGTTTGCGCACCACTACGTTCGATTATGGCTTTCGCTACATCTTCAGTTAAGAATTTTAAGATAGGTGACTGTAGACCTTCGATACCTGCATCAAGATCGTTGATCTTCATCCAAGCTAAACCTTTGGCACCATAGATACCAACAAATTTGCCGTAGTCGTCAATTTGTTTACGAGATAACTTAGCACCGCCAGGCACACGAATAACAGCAACGCGGCCTTTTTCGTCATTAGCAGGCCCAGAAAACACTTTAAACTCTACGTCTTTCAATAAATCAGCGACGTCAGTTAATTCTAAAGGGTTACGTAAATCAGGTTTGTCACTACCAAAACGACGCATAGCATCGGCATAAGTCATACTTGGGAAATCACCTAAGTCGACATTTAACATTTTTTGGAATAAATCACGCACTAAACCTTCTGCAATAGACATCACACCATCTGCATCTAAGAAGGTGGTTTCAATATCGATTTGGGTAAATTCAGGTTGGCGATCGGCACGTAAATCTTCATCACGGAAACATTTTACGATTTGGTAATATCTGTCCATACCTGACATCATCAACAATTGTTTAAATAGTTGTGGCGATTGTGGCAAAGCAAAGAATTGACCTTTATGGGTACGGCTTGGTACTAAATAATCACGGGCGCCTTCGGGTGTCGCTTTAGTCAAAATTGGCGTTTCAATATCAAGGAAACCATCGTTCTCTAAATAACTACGAACTGAACTGGTCACTTTTGCTCTGAATTTTAATCGGTCACTCATTAATGGACGACGTAGGTCTAAATAACGATATTTTAAGCGTTGCTCTTCAGAGTTTTCTTGATTCCAATCTAAAGGTAAAGGGGCTGCTTTATTTAAAATAGTTAAGGACTTGCCTAACATTTCAATTTCGCCAGTAGACATGTCTTTATTAATTTGGCCTTCTGGTCTAGCTCTCACTAACCCTGTTAGTTGTACACAAAACTCATTGCGCAAAATATTTGCAACATCAAATACATCCACTAAATCGGGATCAAAAACAACTTGAACTACACCTTCACGATCTCTTAAATCAAGAAAAATCACACCACCTAAATCACGACTACGGTTTACCCAGCCACACAAAGTTACAGTTTGTCCGATATATGAAGAATTGATATTGCCACAATAATCTGTGCGCATGAGAAAAGACCTCTAAAAAGCGTAAAGTAAGGAAAAATTTAAGGCGCGAAGTATACACTAAAACCCTTTTCCATTAACAGGCCTAGCGCATATATGATTAACGTTAGAATTGCTTTTATGTAGGAGGCAACATTTTTATCCTAATAATTGATAGACAATTTAATTAGACAATAATAAATTAGCTACTGGTATATAAATCTTTGATTTGTAGTACAAGGAAGCAAGTTTGATAGAAATCCCCGCACAAAAACCCTATGCTTTATTTAAAGTATTGATAATTGATGGACAAGCATTAGTACATACGGTGATTAGAAGTGCACTTTTAGACATGGGAATTAAACATGTGCAAAGTGCCTATGATGCATACCATGCGCTTAACCTATGTGAAGAAACCCAGTTCGATATGGTATTAATTGCCTTTGACGTAAAAAGCGACAAAGATGGATTTAATCTATTAGAAGAACTTAAATTTAAAGACTACATCACCAAAACGACCAGTGTTGTATTTTTGAGTGCCGATACCTCAAAAGGTTTAGTTAATTGTGTAGTAGAACTTGAGCCAACAGATTTTTGGGTTAAACCTCTGGATCAATCTAAAGTACGTAAACGGTTGCAACAAATCCTATTAATTGAAAAAAAACTGTACGCTTTAAAGTATTGTTTTGACCAAAAAGAATATCCAACCGTTATCTATTATGCTGAACGACAACTTAAAGATGCTAGTTTATCTCATTACCATCCACACATTAATAGACTAATAGGTAGATCGTTATTCAACTTAGCAGAATACCAAGACGCTTATGATTTTTATCTACAGTTATCTGCTGAGTATACCTATGCTTGGGTGCAAATAGGACTGGCTGCAAGTTTATTAAAGTTAGACAGAATTAAAGAAGCGAATAAATTGGCTGATGTATTATTAGCAAGAGAAGACACTCGATTTGCTACTTATGACTTACTGGCCGATTACCATATAGGTAAAGAAGAGTTTCAGATTGGCTACGATATTATTAAACAAGCCACTGAACTTGCGCCCAGAAGTATAGAAAGAAATAAAAAGTCGTGGAATCTAGCAAGGTTAAATCACGATAGAACAGGACAATATATAGCCACTAAAAATATGGCTAAATATGCGAAGAACTCAATTCATGACTCACCTTCTTTAACCATTAATATTATTCGTGCTTCTATCGATTTAGCGACATCAAAATCAGAAGCTGAAGCCACCAAATTACTGGAATTAGCCGCTAAAACTATCGATAAACTGCATGCTGAATACAGTACGGCGAGTGAACTCACTGAACAATTACACGTTATCCAAGCCCGTATCCTTAATCTGAAAAACCAGAAAAAAGCAGCTGAAGCGATTATGCAGAAACATGTAAAAGTAAAAATTGAGCCAGCTTTTGAAGATACCCTAGATAAAATAAAGGCCTTCCATGAAGTGGGCTTATGGGAAAAATCCATGGACTTATTGGATACCCTGAAGACCGATTTTACCCATGATTCATTCACCGGAAAAGTACTCGCTGAATATTTAGAACAAGAATCCAAAGAACGTCGTCATATTCACTATACACCAAAAGAATTAGGAGAAATGGCTTCGATTCACTACAAAAACAAACGCTTCAAGCCAGCCTATAACTTATTATATCAAGCTTCACAGTTATCTCCCTACAGTCGCAATATTTCACTTAGCTTATTAAAAGTATTAGTTAAATTAGCCGAAAACAATCCCTTAGAATATGAAGAAAACGAACAAGCCATTGCTTGTTTAACAATGTTAGAAACAGAAAAGTTAACAGATACTCAGCAAAAAAACTTAACAGAATATACCAAGAGTTTTGAACAGCTTGGCTTATTACAAGAGTAGCGACCCTTCTAATTCGCGTACTACCAGCTAATTTAATATTGTAATGTTAAAATGTATTTGCTTTTTTTAACCTTGTTCATAACATTTTCTATTTAAATGGTGATCTTCATATACAAATACATTACTATGATTATTGTTAACAATAATCAAAAGATGTTATGACAATGCTAAAAAAGACTCATCCACTGTTATTTATAATACCCGCGCTTGGTTTAGCCGCTTGTTCAAGTGCTGATAGCCCCGAAACAAGCACCAAACAAACCAGTACTGTTAGTAGTACTTCTCAATCTGAGATAAAACAGCAAGTTTTAGCAGATTTTGAAGAAACTAAATTATCTGCCGCGCTTAAACAAGAGAATCTAACTGCTACTTTAGTGCAGGGAACTGGAACCACTCATGGCGAGCAGGCAATAAAACTCGCTTTTGATTCTAGTTTTGAATACTCAACTCTGTTTGTGCAACCCGAACAGCCTTGGGATTTTTCAGATTTAGGCGATATGAATATCGCATTTGATGCCACTAATACCAGTGATGTGTCTGTACAGCTGTATTTCCGAGTTAATGACAAATATCAAAGTCAGTTAAGAAGTATTTCCATTCCCGCGAATAGCAGTGCCACCTATTATGCCGATTTAAGTGGCCCACAAATATCCTTAGATAGCGGTTTACGGGCCGATCCACCAGCTTGGCCATCTGATGAATTTAGAATGCCTTACATGAATGGTGTGAAGTTATTAGACATCAAGCATATTAAACAACTTAGCTTCTATACCTCTTCTAACTTAGAAGACAAAAACATCATTTTAGATAATGTTAGAGCCAGAACTAATCCAGCGACCGATCCTAGCTACCTTGTAGGGTTAGTAGATAAATTTGGTCAGCCAGCCAAATCTAATTATGCAGATAAAGTAAAGTCTGACGCCCATTTAAAACAACTAGCCAAAACAGAATTAGCTGATTTAGCAGCGAATCCAGTATTAGCTGATCGTTCAAAGTTTGGCGGCTGGAAAAACGGCCCTAAACTAAAAGCTACCGGCTTCTTTAGAACTGAAAAAGTTAACGGCGTTTGGTCTCTAGTTGACCCAGAAGGTTATTTATTCTTTTCATCAGGCATAGCCAATATTCGTATTGCTAACACCACCACCCTTACCGGTGTTGATTTTAAAGATGATTCGGTACGTTATATTGATCCGGAAGATGTGACCCCAGAAGACTCTCTAGGCATAAGACCCGTATCTGCAGAAGCACAAAAAACACGTTATGTTTCTTCTGAGTTACGCAACAAGATGTTTAATTGGTTACCTGAATATGATGATGAGTTAGCCAATCATTATTCATACAGAAGAAGTACCCATAAAGGCCCATTAAAACATGGCGAAACTTTTAGTTTTTATCAATCGAATCTAGAACGCCGTTATGGTGAAAGATATCCAGAGTCTTTTATTGATGATTGGGAAGATGTAACAATAAAACGTATGCGTAGTTGGGGCATGACGTCATTTGGTAACTGGGTTGATCCAGAATTTTATCAAAAAAATCAATTTCCCTATTTTGCCAATGGCTGGATTATTGGTGACTTCAAAACAGTAACAGATATTGGTCACGGCTGGTCTCCTATGCCTGATCCTTATGATCCTGAATTTGCTAGAAGAGCAAGAATGACAACAAACGCTATTGCTGAAGAAGTCAAAAACAATCCTTGGTGTATTGGTGTATTTATTGATAATGAAAAAAGTTGGGGTAATCCAGCTAACATAAAAAGTCATTACAATATTCCTATTCAAAACTTCAAAATGGATGCCGCAGAAAGCCCAGCCAAAGCTGCATTTACAAAAATATTGCGTGACAAATATGTGGATATCAATACGTTAAATACAGCATGGCAAACAGATATCCCTTCATGGGCTTCATTTGCTAAAAGCTATAATATCGAAAATATCAATGATGCTATGACCGAAGATTTGTCGACAATTCTTGAAGCTTACACTAGCCAATATTTTAAAGTGGTGGATTCGGCTTTATCAGCCGTTATGCCTGATCACATGTATATGGGTGTTCGTATGGCAGCTTGGAGTATTAACCCTGAAGGTGTGCGCGCCGCTAAAAAATATGTAGATGTAATGAGTTACAACTACTACCGTGAAGGTATGCATGATGCAAACTGGGGATTTTTGCCTGAAATCGACATGCCAAGCATAATAGGCGAATACCATTTTGGTGCTGTGGATACAGGTTTATATCATCCTGGGTTAATTCACTCGTCAGATCAAAACGACCGTGCTAGAGGTTACAAAGCCTATATGCGTAAAGTGATTGATAACCCTTATATGGTTGGTGCCCATTGGTTCCAGTACACAGATTCCCCCGTTACCGGACGCGCTTACGATGGCGAAAACTATAATGTAGGATTTGTCACCAATGCCGACGTGCCATACAAAGAGATGGTCGAAGCATCACGTGAAATTAACCAAGAATTGTATCCAAGAAGATTTAGCAAAGCGGTTAAATAGCTCTGTTAAATAATCCTCAAGGATAAAGTACACAAACAAAGGCAGCGTTCATCGCTGCCTTTTTTACTTTTACGGCAACAAAACCTTTACAGCTTTTGTTTAGAATGTGAGGATTATCGTTAAATAAACTTAATTTTGGAGAAAAAATGAAAAAAATAATGGCGTTTTTATTAGTGAGTTTTGTATTAACAGCTTGTGGTCCTGAAGTTGGCAGCCCAGAATGGTGTGCCGAGATGAAAGAAAAGCCTAAAGGTGATTGGACAGCGAATGAAGGCACTGATTTTGCCAAACACTGTATATTCTAATGATCTGCAACCGTTATTAAGCACTTTATTAGCTAAGTTACCTAATATTGGTAACTTAGCATTTCCAGCAAAATTCGCTACTGGCGATACTCCCGTTATTATTTTCATCCCATGCCCTTCGCCCATCACTATAAAAAAATAAACTGCCGTCTCCAGCTTGGCTCCCTGTAGATAATGGTTTAGCTTCTATCAGATAACTGCTGCCAGTAGCCGTTTTGATTGTCAGATCATAAGCACGACTAGCATAAGGCTCGGCCGAGGGTGAATGAGTATGAAAAATTGCCGGTTTACCTGTATCAGCCGCTGAAACAGCAGCAGCTTTATATGAGTATGAGGCCGCTTTATGTCGTTCCATTGCCGCGCCTAGACTCATTAAATCAGCTTGCGCGGCAGCACGGTGACTACTTTTAATAAATCCTTGATAACTAGGATATCCCACCATAGCCACTATACCAATAATAGCGACTACAACCATGAGCTCAACCAAAGTAAAACCTTGCTTACCTTTGTGGGCAATTTTAAAACAAATCATCATGGCCTCTCCGTTTCAGTTTTCCAGCTGCTTTTTTGCACTCGTTCAAAGTTACTATGAATATTTTCAGCTAAACATTCAAAATCAGAACCACAGGCTTTTTTACTACCATCGTCTTCTAACTGGATCACAGTAGAGGCACATTCTGTACCTAAACAAATGATTGGTTTAATAATATCTTCAATCAAAATTTTAGTATCTGGTGCGATCCCTGTTTGTTTTAACTGGGCATAACGATCTTCATGTTCTTGCATGCCATCTTGATTGAGGTCAGTGACCGAGTTGCCATTGACTAACTCCACTAAATAAGCTCGGCTATTGCCTGTAGGCGGAGCACATGAACTACTACTTGCAGAAGCCGGTAGATAGGTGGTAAACACTATCTGATAGTCAAGGATCAAAGGCGAAGCCAATACTTTTTCGCCACCCGTTTTGAGTTTGATCATCCAACCTTTTTTACTGGCGAATTGTTGTGCCGCTAATTCTTTGGTGCTGGAATTGCTAGAGGTCAATAAATGATCGGTTGCGTCATACAAGTCACTTATAGTTAAAGTGCTAGTTGGCAAGGTAAACAAGCCATCGTCATCAAATTCAAATACTCCTGTGTCTTTGATCATATAAAAATGATCGTCAATAACAGTATTCAGCGGGTGGGCACGAAAGCCCGTGCCTAATGCAACAGCATAATAATGTTCGTCGCCTAAACTCACTTCAGAGACATCAGGGCCATAATAAAAGCGTCTATTATCTGCTTCAGTGGTGCCACCAAAATTGGCCATTAACCCACCGGTAACCAAATCGCTACCAGATTCACCATTATGAATATCTAACCTAAATAGTTGTCCTCCCGTATCTACCACATACATATGATCCGCATAACCGTCATTGTCTCGGTCAATCACAGAGGTTCTTGCTGGAATACTATACTGCATAGAGGCTAAGTTCAGATCTGCACCGGTTTTGCTAGCTGACCAAATTAATGCACCCGTATCAGCATCTACAATAAACACTGAATTGCCTATTGTATCGGCACTGCGTAATAACTTACTGTCTTGATCTTCATCATAACCCCCACCAAAAATCAGTACATTTTTGTTAGTCGAGCCCACTCTAATTTTGGTGACAGTGGGTTTAGACCAAGTTTGGCCTAGATTAGTAAAGTCTCCCACCCCACCTTTAATTTCAAACAATAATTGTGGTGAAGATTTATTTGTAATATCAAAGGCATAGTAGTTTCTACCACCTCGACGCATACCTAAATATAAATATTTATTGCTACCGACTGTGCGTAAAACCATATCCCCGTCGAGTCCATAAATATGTGAATAAGTAGAAGAGTCTTTGTATAAGCTATATAAATTAGCCAATAACTCTTTAGGTATAATAGAAAAATTCTCTTCCCCTGTTACAGGATCAAAAGAGTGTAAATAACCATGATTTGTAGCCACAAAAACCGCGCTATCGGTGGCTGAATAATTCACAATTACTGGTTGAGAATGAATAGGATCGCCCATAGATTGCCGTGCATCACTGGCACTGCCATCGCCATCATCATCACGTACATCAACGCCTCTGGCCCACTTCAGTACAGTTTCTCGTGTGCTGGCAGGGTCAGCTACTACATTTAAAGCCAAATCATCTTCTGTTAAATTAGTATTCGATTCGTGCAACAGGTTACTCGATTGAATGATGATGCCCTTGCCATCAAATGTATAGGTTTCTCTCGGCAAGCCCATTTGCCCTGCGGTTCCGCCATTTCGCACATCGTTACCATCAGCTAACACAGACCAATAACTATGAGAACTATCGTTAAAGAACCCTGTTACGCTATCAACTGCATTTAAGCCATTTTTATCGAGAATATTTGAACCATCTAATCGATATCTTTTCACATTACCAGGCCAAATTGTGCCTTCGGTCGGTTTGAACAAAGCAAAGTACAATTCGTCATTGTGGGTCAAACGGTTAAGTTGATTTACAGCTACACCGGGAGAGACAAAAGTGGCGTTAACATCTTTTACTGTTTTCAAAATAGACTGGAAAACGCCAACGAGATCATCAGTATTTTCTGCTGTATAAAAATCACCATTTCCGTTAATAGCTAGGTCATTGAGAAATGCATTAGCAGTAGAATCTGCGGCAAAACCTATAGTATGAGTAAACACTCGGGTACCAATTTTAGAATCATCAACGTCACCTATATTTCTGGTTAAATTTAATCCACATTTTTCACCGCCTGAGCCTAAGCAAGATATACCCAATAAAGATTCTATTTCTGTAACACTATGATTATTATTTGCCACCCCGTCCGATAACAAAACAATGTGGTTATTAGTTTGACAGACTTTGTCAGTCACCGGACTGATATATTTAGCACCCGTTGGAATATATTCATTCACACAGTCTGAATCGCTTAAGTTATCGGTACTACAGCCACTTGGTAAAACAGAATCACTACCAATATAAGACAAACGATGACTGACTCGAGTATTTCTTCTGACAGTTGATGACACCGAAGATTGGCCTCTTTGTTTACCATAATAAACGTCCATACCAGCAAAATAACTAGCCGCTTCGTACAAGGTGTCAACAATTGGTGTCATACCACTCGCCGCTAACGAATCAACTTGACTGACTAAATGCTCTCGAACAGTTGAAGTTTGACCTGGGGTAGCTTGCCCTTCAAATTCAATCACTAATTTAACGGCTCCTGACGGTTTACCATTATAAGAATATGCCCCTCTTACTCCCACAAAATCAGAAAAAACAAATACCATTTCATTACCTGAATTCCAACCCGAGCGGCCCACAATCGCTTCGACTATAGAGGTGACTGGTGGACTTTGATAATTGTAATTTTTTATCCATCTTGGGATACTCGACCAAGCTACTGAGCTGGTTTTAGGTTTGTTTCTTAACAAATATCGCGAATATGACTTAAAACTACTTGGATCATCCTGATTGACTCCAGATATATTAAAAGAGGCATAATCTGAACTGCTGGTTTGGTAAGCGGTAAATTCTAAATAGGCATTTGAAATAGTTGCACCTTGGGGCAAAGCAACATTTCTAAATCGTACAGCAGCATATGCGTTAGAACTTGATTTAAAAGTTAATTCACTACCTGTAGATTCATAACCGTCTGAGCGTTCCTCAGCATTATTATCTCCTGAACTAACCTGATAATTTAGACTTCCTTTGACACAGCCAGTTGCGGTTGTCTCGTCATACACCACAACTAACTGCGGACTTAAACCATTGCCTTGTTCATAAGCAGAAGATTGTCGACCACTACTCGAGGTTAAACCTTGGCCTTCAATAATTAAATTTAAAGCATTACCACCACACCAACCTGATAGATCAATAATCTCTTGAATGACCGCGCTTAAATCTGGCGAGGCTATAGTTTCTTGGGAAACCGGCCAATCATTATCTGCATCCCATAACACTGAATTACTTGTTTTGGTCCGAGCCGAAATATTATTGGCACTAGAGGTAAAAGTGGTTGAGTTGCTGGCCAGTTCACCACTAAAAGTGATGTTAGTGGCGCTGCTATTGTAACTGGTAGAATTAAATCTTATGTAGGCTCTGGTAATTGTCGCCCCTTGAGGAATATTAAGATCTTGAAAGCGTAATCCAGTGGTCACTAGATTAACTCCTTCTGATATTTTCAAAACTGAATTATCGGTATACACGCTTGAAGCAATTTCATACGCATCATCGGTGCCTAACGAAGTTGACTTGATTATTTCTGGAGATACCGAATCGTCTATAGGGCGAACAGGGTATAAAACAGGCCCCCCATAATCTGAAAAACGCATTAATCCGGCATTAATATTTGTCACCGAATTTAAGGTTTGTTTAAGAGCATTTTGTACTCTGAGCATACGGGATTGGTTTCCGCCATCCTTGCCGGTCATACTTCCCGAGGTATCCATAATAAATAATACGTTAGGGTCATATGTCACCGCACTTGTGGCAGTGCCAAAGTAGATTTCTAGATCATCCGCTTTAACCAAACTGCTTACAGACAAGAAAATAGCCAGTAACACACTCAATTTTATATGCTTAAGGAGTATCATATTATTCTCCGATTATTGACTTGCTGGCGCAAAAACAGATGCGTTCTGACTATTAGCAACCACATATTTACTGTCTTCAACTTGGCCACAACCTTTGACAATAAATACGTGACAACTGATATTACTACCACCTATAACGTTACTTGAACCTACACAAGCTTGCTCTCGGACAAAGGCTGTACGTGACCAACTTTTCACATTGGGGCTATCAATATAATTGCCTGCAGCCAAATGTTGGCTATTTTTTGTTAAGCCATTTTTAGTCAGGCTTCTGTTAGTCCAGTTGGCATCTTCAAAACAACTTAGCTCCTGCACAGTCAAATCAATTTGGTTACCGGCTCTGGCATCTGACAAGGGATCGTTCAAGTTATCATTACTTAATAAAGTTTTATCCTCTGACTCAAACATCACAGCACCAATTGCTGACTCTGCGGCATCAAACGCCAAAGAACGCTTCTCCATTGAGACCGCCATTTTATTTTGCATCAAACTACTAGACACTGAAGAGACTCCTAGAATGGTTAAACTCATCAAAATCAATAATGCGAAAACCATGACCATACCTGAATTTTTTTGCTTACTGTTATTCATCATATATTTCTACTTCGTACGGTATTCTTGCTATTACGTAATGTGATTGTGGTTTCAAATTGTTTATATAAATGCTTATCTGTCGGGGTGATAGCTTCTGCATCTAGCAATTTAAAAGATGATGAAGTCCCTAACATCATATTTGAGTCAGCTTTAATTAATAAAGCAATACGAATGGCAACCACTTGGGAGCCGGCGGTTTTTGCAGCACTAATTTGATCTGCCGCAACATATTGCACAGGACGAGCCGTATTATCAGTTGTAGCAGTGGGTTCTGTGATCCCATATAACACTTGAAAACTGTATACATCATCAAGCAGGGTGTAGGCTTTATTAGCATCATTGCCTACCGCGATTTTTTGTCCTCGTAACACCCGACCATCAAAACCTTTACATTTTAGAGACGTGCCATCGATGAAGTATTCATTGACCACGACAAACTCTTCATCAGCGTCATAACCAAAAGTATTGCCTCTACAATCTTCACTACCTTGAAAGGCCACCACTAAAGTATCGCTAGTGCCAGTTGCCCCTTCAAGCGAACCTTTGGCTAAATCATTGCTAAAATCTCCAGGCAAAGCAACGGGGGTATTGTCGACAAAAGCGGCTTCAACCACTAGATCGACATCATCATTTAAATCTGGAGATAACATGTCGTAACGCCCTACCATCAATAATTCAGACCGTAAGCGTGAAATGATAAAGCGGCCATTTTCTTGCGCCGAAGCGAGTGCTCTATTTAATCCCTCGGTTGCATTATTGCTGATCATTATTTGAATAACAGACGCTGATATGAGCAAACCTAGAGTCAGGGAGATCATTAATTCAATCAGGGTAAATCCTGTTTGTGACTTTTTCATAGCGTTAAGTCGACAGAGATACAATCATGGGGCGTTGCCAACCCGACATTACAGACTGGGTTAAGAGTTCTATCAATATTTTGCCATTTCTGTACTGGCCAAGTTAAAGTCACCACATGTTTTGAACCTACACTGCAAGCATGTACGTCGGCCAAATCATTATCATTACAAGTTAACGATATTTTAATTTCGGGATTAGCAGCCACTGCCGAACAAGACGTTTCGTAGGCATCAAACTCAGCTATTTCAGCCGCAGTACACACATTATCATTACAATTGGGGATAGTAGCCGGCAAACTTAAACAATAACAGGTATGCGGCAATCCCCCACCAGTACAAGTCATCCCGCTGAAATTGTATAAACTAGGATCAAAATAATCATTGTGGACCACTAAACCATCACCTATAGGGGTAAAGGCAGCGTTAGCCCGTAACCTCTCGGTCAATTGCTGAGCCACTAAAACTGATTGAGAACGACTTAACGCTTCAGAGTTAGTAAATGAGCCAACAAACTGTAAATAAGCTACACCTAACAGCCCTACCGATAAAATGAACAAAGTCACTAGCACTTCAATCATGCCAACTCCCATTTGTTTATTTATCATTTTATTAAAGGCCTGACTTTTCACGTGTACAACTCACTCATTAGTTTTTTAGTTGGTAGCGATGAACAAAATAGAACAGATCTAATTTCGCATATTTGTATACTAGCGAAAAAAGTCAAAAATTAGTTATCGAGCCTAGGCTATAGGTATAAATTATGAATAATTAAAAATTCAAATTTAAGGAAGGGAATTTACACTACTCTCTCTGTGCATGACCTGAAAACTATTACTTTGTTGTATAGGAGCAATATTAGTAGATAACGCAAGTTTTTGTGGCTGACCTTCAATATCGGTCCAAAGTATATTGACCGATACCATTTTTATATCCGCATACAGAGGCAACACAGAAGGCATTAAGCTATCACCGACTTTCACCCAAATATCAGCCACCCCATCAAAATCACTATCGATATAATATAAGTCTGCTACAGTCCAATATAATTCAAAAGAATGTACATCAGCTTTCTCTAGAGATAATTGAACACTAGTGACTCCAGCGGGAATATTGCCACCTAAATTACTTTTGATATTGTTATAAACCCGCTTGCCAGCAACGGGGAGTAATTGCTGAAAATAGACAAGGTCTTGTATTTTATCATCGGCCAGTTGAGTAGCAATATTGCGTAAGTTAAGGTTTCTATCGGCAACCACATATTCGGTTTGCAAAGTGACATAACCTGTCACTCCTAACATAATAATTAATGAAGCCACCAGCACTTCAACTAAAGAAAAGCCTTGGTTATTTGCCTGCATGACTTAAAAGTCCCGCCAACTGCCAGGCATCCTAGCCAGGCCTTGTAATTCACTTTGTTCGGTTAATTTAACTAATAGGCTTTTTTCATACACCACTCTCACCATGCTATTTATATCTCCCAGTTGATGATTAGCTAACACAGAACCTCTTATTACTGAGTCAATACCCATATTGATAGAATAATTAACGGCAGCGTTAGGGGATTTGAAAGACAATAAGATGCCAAACATGCTGACATGTTTGTCAAATACCACATTTCCATCTTCGACAATTAATATAAGTGGGGTTAATACTGAACCTATTTGCCCGCCTAAACCTACATGGCAATCACCTACTACCCAGATCAACCCTAGACTTTGGCTGGTTAACTCATCACAATTGGCATAGACGGTATTAGCCTGTGTTTTAAATTCTGCTATTGCGTCTATTGGCAGATTGAACAAATAACCGAATAGATTAGCGGGAAAACTGCTACTGTTTTCTATCACATCAGCGCCTTTAGTGACTGAGTTAGATATAAACTTAGTGGCGCATTCTCCATTGTTATAATCTATTAATTTACAGCTTGAGCTAGAAGCACTTGGTAATGATACCGCTGAGTCTGACCATATAGATAAAGGCAAATTTGATCCTTTTCCATCGCTATTGGTGACTAATTCAAACTGCCCTAATGAACCCAACCCCTCTTGGACTATCAAAGGAGCAATAGGTAGGTTTTGTAATATAGGATAAACCATCACAGTTTCAGTGACGTTTGCCTGAGCGAGACCATCAGCCGATGTGCCAGTTGAGTTGATAGTGATAAGTCGCCTTTTACCATAAATTGTATCGACAATCTTACTAGTACTGCTTATTGAATAACGACTATCATCGAGTAGGGTCTCATTGATGTTGTTGGGCGCGATCCCAGTATTGACATTCAATATTGCCAGTTGTTTTTGCAATCCTGCCTCGGCAGCAATCACTGCCACTTTATGATTTTGATTATTCACTATTATTTGATGTTCAAAAGATTGGCTACGCCCTGTGTACAAGGTTGTCAAAGTGGCAATCAACAATAGTAAAGTTGCTGTCATTAACACTACTGCACCTCGCTGTGTTAAATAACGTAATGAATGATTTTGGTCAGAATAACTAGTCATAATTTTTAATCACAAACTGACTACTAAGGTGTTTAGAATATTCAGGGTACTTAACTAATTGTGCCTGCAGTACCACTTGAATACGTAATTGTGCAACTTCCTCTTGCTGCAGTTTTTCGCTAGTAAATTCTAATTTTGTGATCTTTACCACCTTGCTATCAGTCAAGTCTTGCCAATAACTCTCAGTGCATTGATAACCATCCACTCGTATCTCAATGGCCTTATCTTTTAAGCGAAATCCAAATTGTTCGTTGATCACTTTATTATCTAACAAACCATTTTGATCTCTGTCATAAGCAAAGGTAATACAACTATTTTTGTCCTCTTTAGGAAACTCAGAAATAACTAAACTATTGGCGAATGGGTTAATAAATATTGTTGGATCAACCACTAAATCTTCAGTTAAACCTAAGTACCCAAGGCGTTTAATGTCTTGGCTGATCACCGCCATTACTGCATTCACTTCTTCTTCTAAACGTGACTTGGCCATTAAACTATTATTTAATCCTACACCATGGCCTACCAACGAAGACATGGCGGTTAATGAAGCAAATCCTAAAGCCATTGAAATCATTAATTCAATTAAACTGGCTCCGGTAATCCACCTATTACTTAACATTTTTTATAGCCCCCAACATCTTCGCTAAGTCCACAAATTCGAACTCGTCCCATATTGCTCAAAATCAATTTAAGACGACGTTTACCGTCAGAGAAAATAACCGACCCCGCATGCCCAATAGATAAACCTCGCACACCATCAAATACAGCAATGCTATCTTTTCCAAACTTAATCTCATTGATAGAAATTAAAGAGTAGTCAACGGAACTCAGTGTTTGCTCGACACCGTTCACTGTGCAATTAGCCAATACTTTACAATCACATTTGCCAATATCACTGTTGCCAATGCACCAATTGCTGCCATCTTGAAAGGTTGATGTAATGTCTGCTTGCTGTGCAATAGCAGCAGAGCGGGCTTTTTGTAAGGCAAAATAAACGTTTTCGGCCACGCTTTTTAATTGGATATTGCGTTGAATAGAATCAAACGCAGGAGAGCCTAAAGTAATTAGCAAGATGATGATAGAAATGCTGATTAACAATTCTAAAAGAGTGAGACCATGGAACTTGAGCATAATTAGCGTCCTTTCTTAGCGTATTATCAAATCACGCCTATAATTAAATCCCTTAAATAAAATATAGTGTAATTTTTGTAAAAAGCACAAAGGAAGTGTGTATGAACAGCCAAGTTAACTTATTAGTTAAAGTGAAATTACTAAACAAAAAATTGGGAATGACATTAGTAGAACTACTATTTGTCATTGTTATAGTCAGTTTATTAGCAGTACTTGTGCTGCCTTCGTTTCAAAATCAAATATTACATTCTCGAAGGGGTGATGCTGTCACTCAACTGCTAAGATTAAAACTGCAGCAAGAAGTCTACAGAACAAAAAATCCTAGTTATGCCTCAACCAGTAAACTGATTTTACCCAAAAACGATTATTATACCTTTGCAGTCAGCGATGAATCAGCCACCACATATACATTAACAGCCAAAGCAAAGGGCAACCAACTTAATGACAAAACATGCAAATCCATGAGTATTAATCAATCAATGCAAAAACAACCCCTAGCTTGTTTTAAATAAAGAAGAGACAAGTATCATGAGACTCGAGCCACGAGATCCGAGCAACAAGAAAAAGCTAACAGCAAAGTGTAATGGTCTAATTATTCACCACAGAGTTAAAAAAAGCTTCGCTACACAGAGAAAAAATCAGTAACTCAACAATGAATAATAATTCCGCAATCGGACCAAAAACCGCAAAGTCATTCCAGCATGTTGTGAGCAGAAAACACCGGAATGACGAAGTGAGTAGTTTTTATCTTTTACTAGAACTTTATTAAGACACCCATAATTTTATTAGGAACTTTATTAAGACACCCATAATTTTATTAGGACACCCATCACAAAAATTCGCAAAAAGTCGTTTTTGTTCTAAGCTTTAAGGTATTCAAATAACCAAGGATGGTGAGTTATGCCTCAGTCACGTAAATCTCAAATTTCTCTTGTAGATACGCCTTATTACCATTGTGTTTCCCGTTGTGTTCGTCATTCATATTTGTGTGGTGAAGATAAATTTACTGGCCAAAGTTATGAACACAGGCGAGGCTGGGTAGAGCAACGATTACTCTATTTAGCTTCAGTCTTTGCCATTGATATTTGTGCTTATGCGGTGATGAGCAATCATACGCATATTGTTTTGTGTGTTGATAAAGAAGAGGCAGATAACTGGTCATTGAAAGAAGTACTTTATCGTTGGCATCAATTACATAAGGGTACCTTGCTTAGCCAACGATTTATGCGTGACGAGGCACTCAGTCAAAGTGAGCTATTTACCTTACATGAGACAGTTAATATCTATCGTCAACGTTTGTACGATATCAGTTGGTTTATGAGAAACCTGAATGAATACATAGCCCGTGAGGCGAATAAAGAAGATGACTGTACAGGTCGATTCTGGGAAGGGCGGTTCAAATCTCAAGCATTGTTAGATGAGTCAGCCCTTTTAGCCTGCATGGCCTATGTGGATTTAAATCCAATTCGAGCCAAGATTGAAACCACGCCAGAAACCTCAAAACACACTAGTATTCAGCAACGTATTCAGTATTACATCAAAGGTGAACAACCAAAGAAACTGATGGGTTTTGTGGGCAATCATAGACAAGATATGCCTAAAGGCATTCCCTTCAACATAATAGATTACTGTGAATTAGTAGATTGTACAGGTCGATGTATTCGAGATGATAAAGCAGGGCATATCGAACACCATCACAGCGCTATTCTTCAGCGTCTAGGCCTTAATTCTGACCAATGGTTGACCCTAACCACAGAGTTCGAAAAACACTTTCATACTGCGGTGGGCGGTGAGCATATGATGCAACAATTTAAACAGCATACACATCATCAACGAATACGGGGCATGGCAAAGGCCAAAAATTTATTACAACAAGTCTAGCAACTTAATCATCAGACTTTATAAAAAACGACCAATACCGATTGGTAATACTTGTTGCCTGTAATTTATTTAAATCAGCTGTTTAGAGATAAAAGTTACTGCTCACTGTAAATTCATCACAAATTTTCACTCATAAACTCATAAATTTAAATATTTGTATGATTTTGTAATCGTTGATTTATTTGTTTACTGGAAATATATGATGGCTGTCTTAATGAAATCCTGAGTGTCTAAGTTAAATCCTGAGTGTCTAAGTTAAATCACTCTTGGCGTAAAAGCACACCGGAGTGACGAAGTGAGTAGTTTTTATCTTTTACTAGCATCTATTTACTATCACCTATCTGCTGCTTTCGCCACTGCTTTGATCTTTTTCTCTCAACTAGCTACTATTCTCTATCTACCGCTTTGCCTAAAAAACTTCTTTTATGCGTAGTTCTTTAGGCACTGCAAATTCAATATTTTCTTCTCGACCAGGTCTTTCGATAGCGACAGATGCACCGATTTGTTTCAAACGATCAACCACACCTTGCACTAAAACTTCTGGTGCAGATGCCCCAGCCGTCACGCCTATGTTTTTAGCGTCAGTTAACCACTCTTGTTGAATACAATTAGCATCGGCAATTAAATAAGCTTTGCAGCCTAATTTATCGGCCAATTCACGTAATCGGTTGGAGTTAGAGCTATTCTGCGCGCCAACCACTAACAATAAGTCACAATCACTGGATAACTCTCGTACTGAATCTTGACGATTTTGTGTGGCATAACAAATATCATCTTTGCGAGGCCCTTCTATCGCAGAAAATTTTTCTCGCAAAGCATCGATTACATCTGCGGTATCATCCACTGACAGTGTAGTTTGGCTACAATAATATAATTGAGAATCATCTTTAACCGTTAATTTAGCTACATCCTCGACAGACTCAACCAAATAAATGCCACCTTCAGGATTATCGTATTGCCCCATAGTACCTTCTACTTCAGGGTGACCATTATGTCCTATTAAAATACACTCGATGCCTTTTTTACTAGCACGCATCACTTCCATATGTACTTTAGTAACAAGAGGACAAGTAGCATCAAATACTTTTAAGCCACGAGAGTCAGCTTCTTGTCTAACTTGCTGAGAAACACCGTGAGCGGAAAAAATGACTATGCTGTCGTCTGGCACTTCAGATAATTCATCAACAAATACAGCACCACGCTCTTTGAGGCCATCTACCACAAATTTGTTATGTACCACTTCATGACGAACAAAAATTGGTGCGGGGAAAATCTCTAATGCACGCTCAACAATAGTGATAGCGCGATCAACTCCAGCACAAAACCCTCGTGGATTAGCAAGATGAATTTGCATGTGTATTCCTCAAATAAAGCTAATTGACCGACAAGATTTCAACATTGAAGGTGATAACTTGTCCAGCTAAAGGATGATTAAAATCGACAGTTACTGAATCTCCCGTCACCTCACGTACTATGCCAGGCATTTCAGAACCGTCTGGCTGCGAAAAAGCTAAGATCATGCCAACTTCTGCCGGTGCTTCAGCGTTAAATTTACTGCGTTCTAGGTGATGAAAATTATCTGGGTTAGGCATACCAAAAGCGTCTTCAGGTTGCAAAGTAAAAGATTTTTTATCACCTACTTTTAAACCCAATAAACAAGCTTCAAAACTGTCTGTCAGATTACCATCACCTATAACTAATTTAGCAGGTTTGTCATTGACTCGGGTACTTTCAGCGGCAGAGCCATCAGCCAGTTTTAAATCAAAATGTAGTACCACTTCGCTATTGTCAGCGATAGGTGTAGCTAATGAGTCAGTCATCTTTTTGCTCTTTATTTTTAAACATATCAATAATTAATAGACCAGCGCCTAATGTAATCGCTGCGTCTGCAATGTTAAATGCAGGCCAATACCAAGTTTTATAATAAACCACTAAAAAATCGATCACATAACCATGTATTAAACGGTCATAAGCATTGCCTAAGGCTCCACCTATAATCAAACTAAATGCCACTGGCAAAATAACTTGTTGTTTAGTAGTTTGTTTTGACCACCATAAAATTAATGCTGTGACCATAAAAGCCATAATAGTGAAAAACCAACGTTGCCAGCCACCAGCATCATGTAAGAAGCTAAAAGCGGCACCGTAATTATACACATGGGTTAGATTAAAAAAGGGCAAAACCTGAATCGCTTGGTACAGTTCAAGTTCGTTTACAATTCTATTTTTTGTGTATTGGTCAAGGCCAAAGACCAAACAAGCTAGCCATAAAAAACGCCAGCCTGTTTGGGTAAACAGATTAAGCATAAGCGCGCTTTTCACCTTCGCCATCTACGTTATCTACACAACGTACACAAAGTTCAGGGTGTTTATCATTGGCGCCTACATCTTCTCTGTGATGCCAACAACGGCTGCATTTTTCAGCAGTAGAAACAGCAACTTCAACCCATAATCCTTCGACTTCTGTAGCACTCACTCCTTCCGGAGCTGTGGCCACTTCAATCACTTCTGCTTTAGAGGTGATTAAAACAAAGCGTAATTCGTCTTCAAGTTTAGCTAACAAGTTAGCCAAGGTAGGCGTCACATAAAGTTTCACCTCTGCTTGTAACGAACCTTTAATTTTTCCCTCTTTACGGGTGGCTTCAATACAACGGTTTACTTGATCTTTAACCGCTAATATTTGTAACCAAAACTCATTGTCAAATTCAGGAGATAATTGCACAGCATCTAAACCTTGATACCACTGTCCAGTGAACACAAACTCATCATTTTGCCAAGGCATTTCTTGCCATAACTCCTGGGCAGTAAAGCTGGTGATAGGCGCCATCCAGCGTACTAATGATTCAATGATGTGATAAAGCGCACTTTGACATGAACGACGAGCATGGCTGTCGCCTTTGGCTGTGTATTGACGGTCTTTAATGATGTCTAAGTAAAAACTGCCCAATTCGATAGAACAGAATTGCATGAGTTTTTGTGTGACCACTAACATGTCATATTTTTCGTAAGCGGCAATAATTTCTTGTTGAATAGTATGCGCACGACCTACAGCCCACTTATCTAACTCAACCATATCGTCGATTGCGACTAAATCTTTACTAGGCTCAAAGCCAGTTAAATTGGCCAATAAGAAACGAGCAGTATTACGAATACGTCTATAAGCATCAGCTGAACGATTCAAGATTTCATCTGATACGGCTATTTCACTACGATAATCAGTAGAGGCGACCCATAAACGTAAAATATCTGCGCCAAGTTTTCCAGTCACTTGCTGAGGAGCGATAGTATTGCCTAAAGACTTAGACATTTTTTTGCCTTCACCATCAACCGTAAAACCATGGGTTAATACTTGTTTGTAAGGTGCATGGCCTTTAGTAGCAACTGATGTCATCAATGACGACATAAACCAACCTCTATGTTGATCAGAACCTTCTAGGTATAAATCAGCAGAAGCGGGGATATCATCGCGTTTGTCCACAACAAAATAATGAGTCACACCTGAGTCAAACCATACGTCTAAGGTATCGGGTACCTTAACAAAGGTCTCTGCATCGGCACCTAACATTGCTTCAGTATCTATGTCCCACCAAGCTTGAATACCTTTTTGTTCAACCAACAAAGCCACTTCTTCAAGTAATTCATCGGTTCTAGGATGAAGATCACCAGTGTCTTTATGCACAAACAATGCGATAGGTACACCCCAGGTTCTTTGACGAGATATACACCAATCAGGTCTGCTAGATACCATAGTTTCTATGCGGCTTTCACCCCATTCTGGGATCCACTGAGTTTTATGAATTTCTTTAATCGAATCTTCACGTAAGCCATTTTTATCCATGCTAATAAACCACTGAGGCGTCGCACGGAAAATAATCGGGCTCTTATGACGCCAGCAATGTGGATAACTATGGTTATAAACATGATGATGTAACAAAGCACCGTGTTCTTTTAGTACTTCAACAACATGGTCATTGGCTTTAAATACATGTTCACCGGCAAATAACTCTGTGCCTTCTAAATACACGCCATTGGCACCAACAGGATTGGCTACTTCTAAGCCGTATTTTTTACCTACATTAAAATCGTCAACACCGTGTCCTGGTGCTGTATGTACACAACCTGTGCCTGATTCAGTTGTCACATGGTCACCTAAGATCACAGGGACTTCGAAATCATAAAAAGGATGATTTAAGGTAAGGTTTTCTAAGGCAGCACCATGGCAATGACCTAATACTGTGTACTCTTCAAAACCAAAACGGTGCATACAATCTTTAACCAGATCAGACGCTACCACTAAACATTGACTACCTGAATCATTAGAAACTTGCACTAAACTATATTCAATTTCAGGATGCACACAAACCGCGCGGTTAGCAGGCATAGTCCAAGGTGTGGTGGTCCAAATAACTAAAGACACATCGCCTTTAGCTTCGCTAGTAGCAAAACAAGCAGTCAGAGCATTGGTATCAACCGCTTTAAAAGCCACATCGATTGACGGTGAATTTTTATCTTGATATTCCACTTCTGCTTCAGCTAATGCTGAACCACAATCGGTACACCAATGTACTGGTTTAAAGCCTTTTTCAAGATGACCAGAACGAACCACATGGCCCAGCTCACGAATAATGTTAGCTTCTGAAGAAAAATCCATTGTTTTGTATGGCTTATCCCACTCACCTAACACGCCTAAACGAATAAAGTCGGCTTTTTGGCCGGCTATTTGTTTTTCAGCATATTCACGACATTTTTGTCTAAATTCAGCAGCTGTGACTTTTTTTCCCGGCTTACCGACTTTTTTCTCAACCATCAATTCGATTGGCAAGCCATGACAATCCCAACCAGGAACATAAGGCGCATCAAAGCCAGATAAGGTTTTTGATTTGACTATTATGTCTTTTAAGATTTTATTCACTGCATGACCAATGTGAATATCACCATTTGCGTAAGGAGGGCCATCATGCAAAATAAAAGGTGTATTGCCTTTTTTAGCGTCACGAATTTGCTGATATAGCTTTTTCTCGGTCCACTGTTGTAACATTTTAGGCTCACGCTGAGCTAAGTTTCCGCGCATAGGAAACTCTGTCTCAGGCAAATTTAAGGTGTGTTTATAATCACTCATTGTTGGTTAAATCCAAGTTGGTCAATGGTTACAGTCAAAATCTTAAGTCACAGCGAGAATTTGTTTCGCTTCTGCCGCATCTTTTAATATTTGTTTATGAAGTAATTCAAACGAATCAAACTTCATTTCTTCTCTAATTTTTTGTTTCAAGGCAACTGAAATAAATTGCCCATATATATTTTCGTTGAAATTAAAAAGGTGTACCTCTAATTGTGAACGTTGACCATTAACTGTTGGTCTATGTCCTATATTGGCAACACCTGGATAGAATTCACTACCCACTTGTACTTCTACTGCAAATACGCCATTTACAGGTGCCTTACAGCGTTTTAATAAAACATTAGCGGTGGGAAAACCTATGGTTCGACCTTTTTTATCACCATGCAACACTTTGCCCGCTATGGTAAAAGGCCGACCTAACATATGTTCCGCTAACACAAAATCATTGTTGGTCAAGGCATCACGTATTGCAGTTGAACTAATACGACAGTCTGCTAATCGAAAACTTTGAGTACTGGCTACAGAGAACCCCCCCTTTTGCCCAGCATCTTGTAACATGGAGAAATCCCCCACCCTACCTTGGCCAAAGTGAAAATCATCACCTACGACCAAAAACTGAGTACCCAATTTATCTACTAATAAATCTGCAATAAATTTATTGGCACTATAGTTAGAAAAAGTGCGATCAAATTTAATACACAATAAACGATCAACACCTAATTTTTTCAACTGGCGATATTTATCTCGCAATAAACTTAAACGCGCAGGTGCCAGCTCCGGAGTAAATAACTCCTCTGGCTGAGGCTCAAACACCATGACAGTAGACGGCAGTTGCAAGGCTCTGGCTTTGGCAACAACCTGGCGAAGTACAGCTTGATGCCCTAGATGTACACCATCAAACTTACCTATTGTTAATACACAGCCTCGATGTTTTTCTCGTAAGTTATGTATACCGCGGATCAGTTCCAACAAAATTCTCTAAATTAAGGTCAATAAAACACTTTAAAACGAATACGAAATCTATTCACATCGTTTTCGTAAAATTCAATCAAAGGCGCGGATTATAGCGAACTCCAGCATGATTGAAAGTAGAATAGGGTACTAAGCCTGAAAAGATGACTTTCTAACCCCTAACAGCAGTAAAACACCAGTAAATACACCAGCACCAATCACAATTAATTGGGCTAATTCAAAAACCTTCAACATAAAAGCCATTTCAAGCCAGACACTCACTACTGGATTAAAATAATGAATAGCTGCAGCCATCAATAAACTTGCAATCACAATTTTACCTATCATCCAAGCTGTTTGGGCTGATGCTTGGTAAATATTGCGTTTACGCAAAGTAAAATACAGTAGCATTGCATTCATAGAGGCAGATAAAGATGTGGCCATAGCTAACCCAACATAATCAAAAGGCCAGATTAAGATTAAATTAAACACCATATTGGCAGCCATGCACCAAATACCAAATTTAACTGGGGTTTTAGTGTCTTGTCTTGAAAAGAAACCTGGCGCTAACACTTTGACTAACATAAAACTTAACAAGCCAAAGGCATAAGCTTGCAAGCTTAGTGAGGCAAATCTTGCATCCTCAGGAGTAAATGCACCCCGTTGAAAAATAGTTAACAACATAGGTTCAGCTAACATAAATAAACCTGTGGCAGCGGGGATCCCCAAAATACAGACCATTTTCACAGCCCAGTCTATATTCCGATTAAACGCCACATCATCTTTAGCCACATGGTTGCGAGACAGTGTGGGTAAAATTACTGTCGCTATAGCGATACCAAATAAGCCCAATGGAAACTCTAATAAACGATCCGAATAATACAGGTAGGAAACAGCGCCTGTGCCTAAAGCAGTGGCTATCATAGTATCAAGCAATAAATTTAACTGACCCACTGACACCCCAAACATGGCTGGGATCATCAAGGTGCGTACTTTGACAATATCCGGATCAGACCAACCCCACTTGGGTTTAACTAACAAGCCGGCTTTCATTAAAAATGGCAGTAAGAAGAGTAATTGGCACAAACCACCAATAAACACCCCCCAAGCTAATGCAAATGCGGGCTCTTCAAATTGTGGAGCAAGTAAAATGGCACAACTGATAATGGACACATTCAGTACAACTGGCGTAAAAGCAGCCATGGCAAATTTATTTAAGGTATTTAAAATTGCTCCCGCAAGACCAGCTAACGAAATGAATAATAAATAAGGAAAGGTAATTTTAAGCATCAAGGAAGCAAGTTCAAATTTACCCCCTTGCGGGCCATCATTTACATAATCAATAAACCAACTCATACCAAAAAGCGCTGCTAAAATGGGAGAACCTATTACTCCAATAATAGTGACTATAGTGACAACAAAACCCAAAGTACCTGAAACTTTGGCAATAAACCTTTTTAGGTGTTCTTGATCGCCCTCACCTTTCACATCGGTCAAAACAGGAATAAAGGCTTGAGCAAAAGCGCCTTCAGCAAACAGTCGTCTTAAAAAATTAGGAACTTTATTGGCAACAAGGAATACATCAGCACTAGCACTTGCTCCCATTAAGTTAGCGATAACAGCGTCCCGAATCAATCCCAAAATACGCGATATAAAAGTCACTAGACTAACAATCATGCCTGATTTAAATAACTTACGAGACACCCACAGCTTCCATTTAAATAAAAAAGAGTATTATGCGTGAAGCATAAACGAATACCAATCTAATTCCCTGAATTTACGCCATGATTGATTTTAAGTTTTAAAAGCCAATCAAGCTCAGTTTAGTAAAAAGGATAAAATTACAATATGATTTTAAAATAGTCTTATTTGAGTGTAAAACATACGATAATTCCCTGTAAAAAAAGCTTAATCAATCTATATTGTTATATAATTCAGACCTCAAAGAACTTTTGTTTATAAAACCCACAAAATAGATTGACATAAAGGCGTAGATCGGGATAATTCGCCCCCTTGAATTTTGACTAGAATTTTTTGGGAGTTCCAACTTGGCTAACATCAAGTCTGCTAAGAAACGTGCATTACAATCGGAAAAGCGTCGCCAACATAACGCTAGCCGTCGTTCAATGACACGTACATCTTTGAAAAAAGTACTTTCTGCAATTGCCTCTGGTAATAAAGAAGATGCTCAAGCTGCATTTACTGCAGCAACACCTATTTTAGACCGTATGGCTACTAAAGGTTTGATACACAAAAATAAAGCTGCTCGTCATAAAAGCCGCTTAGCTGCACAGATTAAAGCTTTAGCTTAATTTGTACTGATTAAAAAAAAGCGCCCTAGGCGCTTTTTTTATATCTGAATTTTACTTAACCAAGCAAATCTTCCGCTATTTTTTCTACCCAAGCTACAATTTCCACTTCTGGTTCAAGGGTTTCACAAGCATCAACTTCTAGAAGTTCAGCCACCGGCTTACCTTGTAATTCAGTGAACAAGTCAAAAATTTGCACACCTGCCCCACAAAAACTATCTCCATAACTGCTATCACCTAAAGCAGCAACGGCAAAAGGTTTATTATCCATTGATTCAGCAGCATCTCGTAAATCTTGGATAAAAAACTCTAAATTAGGTGGAACATCACCTTGGCCTGTGGTTGAACTGATCACCAACACACTAGATGCCTGCTTAAAATCATCAATGCTTGGGTCTGAGAATAGCTCTGAATCAATGTTCTTGGTCGCTAACATACTACTTACATCTTCAGCCACATGCTGAGCATTGCCGTAAACTGTGCCGACAAAAATACTAATTTTACTCATGTTATTTATAACCCGTTTATTGAAAGGTACTTAAAGTTGATTTATCTGTTGTAATTGATGGAGGCTAAGTTGCCATTTTTCTAGTATGGTCACTAAGTTTTTATCAAATTCACAAGTCAATTTGATTATCTTTCCCGAAACGGGATGATGCATTTGCATAGACTTACAGGTTAGTGCCAATTGATTTAAGCCAAACTGTTGGCGGACAAAAGCATTGTGTTTGCCATCACCATGAGTGGTATCGCCAACAATTGGATGATTTATATGGCCCATGTGCCGACGTAATTGATGTTTACGTCCCGTTTTGGGCATTAACTTCACTAAAGAATATCGAGCAGTTGCATAACGGCCTACGGCAAAAGGTAACTCAAATGTAGCTAAACGAGTGTAATAGCTAAAAGCGTCTTGGGCAGGTTTATCCTGTTTTGCTAATTTATCAGCAATCTTGTCCAATTTTTCCTTTAATGCATAATTAATCTCACCCTTTTCAGGTGTATGGCCTCGGACAATCGCCAAATAGGTTTTATCAATGGTCTGCGTGGCAAACTGCTCGTTTAAGCTTCTGGCAACCTCGACAGATAAGGCAAAGACTAATACCCCAGATGTGGGCCGATCTAATCTATGTACCGGAAACACATGCTGACCGATTTGATCACGCACCATCTGCATAGCAAACTCAGTTTCATGCTTGTCAAGCATACTTCTATGAACTAACAAACCTGCAGGTTTATTAATGGCTACCATATATTCATCTTGATAAATAATAGATAAATCAGTCATTAAAAATCCTATCTATTTGTTCTATGGTGTTAAGCAAAGCTTGGCGACTTTTCAGATTAGAAAAGTGCATTTCAGCAATAGGGTATAAACTCATGTTGTTAGGCAGAGCCGCATTTTTTTCTATGAGATCGTACATTTTAGGGATAAAAATAAACTGTAACCAGTTTTCTAAAGACATAGTGTCATAAGCAAACGGCATTATACTGGTAAACGCTTCTGCCGCCGGTTCTGTTTCTGACCATAAATGCGAATTTTTCAAACTGTGCTCTAATTTTATAAGTAGTGTTTCGACTTCTTTATGACTACGTGGCATGATCGCTCACCATAAGTTTTGAGGAAAGACCTCATCCATTTAAATTATTTTCATTATTAAGAATAACATGAGTCAAATAGATACAATCAGCGAATTTTTATTACATGCAGGTACCGATTATCGAATTTTCGATATGGGCAGAGCAATTAGACCTGTTACTTCACAAACATTTTTAGAAATTGAAAATGGTTTAATACCAGCCCCTTACCCAAGACAACAACACGCTTGGTACGGGATCTTATTTTTTAATAAACAAGCGAGCAGCGAACAATATATTTGGTTTGTAAAATTGCCTATAGACGAAAAAGGATTAATCATTCCTGCTGGCAGACAACAGTTTTTACAGATAGTGGTAGAGGCTTTAGGCCAACAGTTAGATAATAAAAACAATCCTAACAATCAATTACCTGAAAACCCATTTACCTTTGTGCCAAATCAAAACCAATTAGCAGACTTTAATAGTATTTGTCGTCTATCCATTGATCTTGCAACTTCTGAACATATTGAAAAAGTCATAGATTATTTAAACGCCCCGCAAAAAAATGATTGGCAAACTATACCTGTGCAAGGTATCGCTGATTTTTGCGCGACAATATCAACAGTCGCCTCTTCCGAGTTATTTATCAAGAAATTCAATGATGTAGCGCCTGAAATGCAATATGCCCTGTGTGCTTCTTTAGAAAATCATCAATTAAACTCGACCTTATGTGAACATCTAATAACTTGGTGCCAGCAGCAAGATAATAATCAAAATCGTTTAGCGGCGACTTTAAGGGCTCTTTGCCAAGGACAAGAGCAACAAAAGATCCAAGAGTTTTTAATATCGGTGTTAATGTCACCACAAGGTATTACACTAGACATATTAATGTTAATAGCAGCAAGGCATTGGACTCACTTAAACAACGAAAACCTGCTCAAACAATATATTCAACTACTTGCAGAAATGGGTCCTGAAACTTTTATAGGATTATATTCTGATTTAGTACAAATACCTGAAATTAGAGAAACTATGCTGAGCATACTAAGATGGCCTGAAAAAAGCCCTCAACTTACCCAAGCAATAGGCTTATTATTTGGACAACAATCAGCATGAATTTATACGATCTAGTACTTCTAATTATTATTTTACTGGTAGTCGCCAGCTTTTGGAGACTAAGAGCTATTTCTGAATCAGTAAAAGACTATTTAGAAAACTACTGTGAAACGAGACAATTACAACTTATTAGCGTTGCTCGAGATAAAACACGGATAGGCAGTTATCGTGGCAAACTCGATTTTCAAAGTGTATTTGTATTTGAGTTTTCTGGAAATGGCGAAGAATGTTATCAAGGTAAAGTTTCTATGGCAGGGTTAACAGTATTAGATACTGATACTCCGGCGTACCGAGTTCAATAATAGGGCGTTCTAGCTTGCAGCTACTAAGGTATTACATCAGCCCAGATATGAAAAAGGCGTGACTTAAAATTTTTTAAGACACGCCCTTTGAAGAATTTTGAGGGTCCTTCTCTGCTCTCCGTTGCAAATCCATCTTAAGCATATCCGAGCTATGCTATTCCCTCCAGTCTCATTCATCCCGATGAGCCACTCATCCTGAGTGAGTCCTTTATCCATTTATCTTGTCTCCAAACAAGGCACCTTCCAGGTGTGTCCTAACTCCTTTACTTGCTAATCCTTAACAAGCTACACATCACTGTGTGTCCATTCCATTCTTTGTCATCCTGACAAAGGCTCTTCCTAAGCTCCTTTTATCCTTACCCTACTCGTAATCCTCACGAGGTATTTCCCTTATAGTATCCAGTCCTTTTAAGTTCACGTCCTATGAACTTTCCCTTCAACCCTGAAGTCATCCTGAGTCGTCCTTGTGTCATCCTGACTCGTCGTGTTTCCTTGTGACGGATATAAAGATAGATGATCTAAAAGATTATGCGAGGAGAAAATTTGAATAAAATGGAAATATATACACAGAAAAAATATGGTGAATATTATTGGCTTTAAATACAGCAACTTAAAAAAGAAGTAAGTAAAAGTATACTTATAATTGAGGTTTTTACTTACAGGTTTGTACGAAATATCTTACACGCAATAGGGAGTAATCTTACACGGATTTTTAACCTAATCTCGATATCTAAACATTAGGTGACCTTTTATGCGCCCCACTTGCAGTTCTTCAACTAATTTATAGTTGCCATCTTCAAAAAAAGATAAACATTTAGGTAAAGTGACAAACATACCAACACCTTCACTTTCTGGATCTTCAAGCATAATACTATCAATAGCGCCCATCAAGACATGACCTAAGCCATGAGCTTGTTGATCTGGGTGAACACCAATTAATGACAACATATGATAACGTTCGGCAGGTATATGTAGTTTAACCTTTGTTTCTTTATCAACCATTTGTTTAGTACCTAAAAAACCAGCGGTTAACAGCATTTTAAGACGCCAATGCCAAAATCTATTCGGACTTAGCGCAGCATCCGGACTCATAACACAAGCTACAGCCAATAATCTATCACCGTCAAATAAACCAATCATAGGCTGCTTAGCTTGCCAAAAAGCATTTAGCTCTTCACGGATAGCAGACCGAAGGCGTGATTCGTATCCTTCTTTTTCGTATTGAAAGATATCAACAAATAAAGGATCGTCATGATAAGCAAGATACAAAATTGATGCGGCAATTTTTAGATCTTCCGCAGCCAAATACACAGCTTTAATTTCTGAAGGATCAGCCAAACATTCATCATGTAACTCAGTCATATATTTTTACTCACTTAGATTTTAACTACACTGTACCTTATGATAAATCACTTGTTAATCTTGAATTGAATGAAAGACCATTAAATGTTGTTTTTTTGTTAAAAAACTATTGTAAGATAAAAGTAGAGTCGTCAACAAAGCTTGGTAAACTTAGCTAACTTAAAAATTTGAATCCCCCCAAGATATGAGCAACTTAGATTACATATTTAACCTTTGTTTGGAACTGAAAAAAAGTGGAAAGACACCTTCAGTAGCCTTAGTCAGAAACCTAGCTAATAAACCATTATCCATCCCTGAAGTTATAAAAGGTTTACAACGCTGGAAGTCAAGTCCAAGCAAAGAGAAAAAAGATATTCTGCCAACTGAACTCGCCCCACAAAGCGAAAAATCTTTAGAACAGAGAGTTGAAGAGTTAGAACGCCAATTAGCCTCCGTTATGCAACAACTAGCAAATCTGCAGCGTCAATAATCTGGATAACTAAATAATAGCCTTGTTAACAAAAACCATGACTATTCACTAGCTGGCAAATCAGGTTCAAGTGATTGAATAAATTCAGCTAAGCTTGGTGCAAGAATATTATTTGATTTCAGTCCTACTTGTTCGAGTAATACTTCGCCCGTTGCATTATTTAACGTTAAAATAAAATCTTCTTCATCTGTGACCGCAAAAAACAAAGTTTCTGCTTGTTTTAGGCGACGTTTCATTAAAATGTGCCCTACCAAATTTTGCTGTAAGCGTTCAAAGTCTTCTAGATTCCATGCTTGCAGCAATTGTAATGCGCCTTTAGCGGATTGAGCATTTAAGTTATCACTCCAATATCTGCCATAAAAAAGTTTTAAGTCAGAATGAATGGTTAATTCTAATGCTTTTTCTAAACCAGAAAAATCAGCTTTATCACTGCGTAACTTAGGCTGCCAACAGACTTCGTGTACACTATCATCTGCAACGACACAGCACTCTGAAGGCCAAGCGGGGTCATATTCAACCGTTAAAGCGTTAGCACTTTTTTCGGCGGCAGAAACATAGTTATTGATAAATTGGTCTAATGCTTTAACTACATCCTGATCCATGAAGTTACTCTTTTCTAAAATGAATTTGCGGGTAATGTACCATTATGAGTAAAAAATGAAATACCTAGCCTATTGACACAAGATGTCATAGGGTAAACTGTCAACTAGTAGAAAATATTGGAATAAATTTAACGTGAGCGAAAAAATAGAAACTGTCACTTCACTTGCAGAGTTGGGCTTGGGTAAAGCAACTGAGTATAAAGAAATCTATTCACCTTCTTTATTACAGGCTGTGCCAAGAAGTATGAATAGACAAGAAATTAAACTTGAAAACAATCATTTACCTTTTACTGGTTGTGACCGCTGGAATGGCTATGAGTTATCTTGGTTAAACGCCAAAGGCAAACCACAAGTGGCTATTTTACGCTGTGAAATTCCCGCATCTTCGACCAATTTAGTAGAATCAAAATCATTCAAACTATATCTAAATAGTTTTAATCAAAGCAAAATATCTAGCGTTGATGAAGTTAAATCTTTACTGATTAAAGATTTATCGGTCTGTGCTGGGGAAACAGTTAAAGTAGAATTATTTTCTGCAAAAGATTTTAATACACTACATATTGGTCAATTTGATGGTCTATCTATCGATAGTTTAGATATTGAAATAGATAACTATTCGTTAACCCCTGCCATTCTTAGTACAGAAAATATAGACAGCGAAGAAACATTAACCAGTGATTTACTGAAATCGAACTGCCTGATCACTAATCAACCTGACTGGGGGAGTGTGTTAATTCGTTATCAAGGAAAAAAAATCAACCATGAGAGTTTACTTCGATATTTAATATCTTTTAGGCAGCACAATGAATTCCATGAACAATGTGTTGAACGAATTTTTTGCGACATCATGCAATATTGTAAACCCAACAAATTAACCGTTTATGCTCGTTATACTCGTAGAGGCGGATTAGATATTAATCCATTCAGAAGTAACTTTGAAAATATCTATTCTGAAACTAGACTCGCGAGACAATAAGGTTTGCCTTATTGTTGTATTTTAATCCGCTCTCATCTGACAAGCCAAAAAGAAGGTCAATAAATCTATGCAGAACATTCAGCTTAATCCTGTAGGAACAATGAATCAGCTCTCTCAATTGGAAGTAGATTTACTCAATCAATCTGCCAATGGTGAACTTTATAAATTGTTTCGAAACTGTTGTTTAGCTGTTTTATATAGTGGTGCTGAGATCGACAATAGTGAAAGCATTTTTGCTCCACACCGTGATTTCAACATTAATCTAATTATTCGTGAACGGGGAGTGAAGATTGAATTACTTAACCCACCCGACATCGCATTTGTTGATGGAGAACTGATCCAAGGGGTACATGAACATTTATTTTCTGCATTACGAGACTTACTGTACACGGGAGCTAAGTATTCTGCTCAATCCTTAAATTTCCCCTCAGATTCAAATTTTATCACCCATAGTGTGTTTGATATGTTACGTCACGCACAAGCTATTACATGTAGCGCAGAACTTAATATGGTGGTCTGCTGGGGCGGCCATTCCATTGGCACAGTTGAATATCAATACACTAAAGAAGTAGGCTACCAATTAGGTTTACGCAGACTAAACATTTGTACCGGTTGCGGGCCTGGAGCCATGAAAGGGCCAATGAAAGGGGCGACTATTGGTCATGCAAAACAAAGATACAAAATAGGTCGCTACTTAGGCTTAACTGAACCAGGCATTATTGCTGCCGAACCACCTAACGCGATAGTAAATGAATTAGTTATCATGCCTGACATCGAGAAACGTCTTGAAGCATTTATTCGACTATCTCATGCCATAGTGATTTTTCCTGGTGGAGCTGGAACAGCTGAAGAATTATTGTATTTAATAGGCATAATGTTAGATGAACAAAATGCTAAACAAGTGTTACCTATCATTCTAACGGGCCCAGAACAAAGTAAAGAATACTTTGAGTCAATCGACAATTTTATTGGCGCAACTTTAGGTCCTGAAGCGCAAAGTTTATATGAGATAGTTGTAGGCGATGCAAATAAAGTAGCCCGTATTATTAAGCAAAAACAAAAAAACATCCGTCACTATAGAAAAGAAGTCGGCGATTCTTATGACTTTAATTGGTCATTAAAAATCGGCCCTCAATTTCAGACACCATTTACTCCTAGTCATGAAAATATGGCCAAACTCAATTTACATTTTGAGCAACCTAAAACAGAATTAGCGGCTGCATTACGTCAAGTTTTCTCTGGCATAGTGGCTGGAAATGTAAAAGCGGAGAGTGTTAAAGAAATTGAAGAAAAAGGGCCGTTCCAGTTAACTGGCGAGCCTAAATTAATGGATATGATGGACAAGTTACTAGAGTCTTTTGTACAACAACAAAGAATGAAGTTACCAGGCAGTAATTATGTACCTTGTTATCAAATCAAAAAATAATAAAAATGGATAAAGTACTGCGAATTTCGGCTAACTTACCTATATTTCACGTTCAATTCACAGTAATCAAACTGAGAATTTTATATGATACAAATGGTTTATTGGTAGATACAAATTAATGAATAAAAACATAATTTTATGGCTAAGTGTAGGCGTGTTTTCGTACGCCATTTTTGCCATCGCAGTACTTAATTTTTATCCCGACACCCCGCACGATATGGGCTGGAAAGATCGTCAAGAATACAATCAAATTCAAATATCTAAAATTGAACTGGGTACCACTAAAAAAATGATATTAGAATTGTTAGGCTCGCCTGACATAACAGAAGCCAAACGTGCTAATAACACCCAATGGCAGATTATGTTTTATCGGACTCGCTACATCGAAGATGATGGCATGACTACCCAGGACGAATGCACACCTCTATTATTCGAAAATAACAAACTTGTTGCCTTGGGTAATCAAGCGTATCAAGTCTTTATCGATGGATAAATTTGAGCCCTTTTATGTCTAGCGAAATTATCAAACAACACTATATTTCCCTAGCTAAATTAGTAAATGCGTATGACACAACAGCTTTTACCCAAGCTCACCTAAAGGCTACGTATTCATTATGTGTCAAGTTATACCAAGCTGCGAAACTGTCTCCAGATCTTGTATTTTCTCAATCTCAACTATATAAAAGCCAATTATCTTATTGCGATAACCTCATATTTAACGCAGCTGTCTACACATGTTTAATGGGAGTACGTAACCGCTTAGATGCATCTATAACTATACAACTAATGTCTGCCAGTATTAGTCTATTAGCTAGCCAACAAGATAGTATCCGTGACTTTTACTTAAGCACTGTTGAAGATAATATTTCACCGCCCAACAAAATCAAAAATAGCAAAAGTATTAAACAATTACTCAACAAGAATAGTCAACACATCTGGTTATCTAGTATCGCTATATTTCCTCACATGCATGTCGTAAAACCATCCAAACTATCGCAATTTACGATTATGCAGAGCATCAATTACATAGCCATCAAATTAGCACTGTTATGCACGCCTAATAAAAAATTTAAACCTATAAAATTTGCTATGGCTTTTAAACAAATTTGTTTACTCTGTCCTGATAGTTGGTATAAAAATTTAACGCCATTAATGGTCTACCCTACCCTGTCACCACCAGGTAGTTTTATCAAACAAAGCCAAGGTGATTTATTTATCATTTTATCTGTAAGCCAATCCGGGGTTGTCACTAAACCGATAAACGAGACTCGCTCTAAAGCTCAAATACAGGTCATAGAAGTACCTAATTTATCTCGGAGTTATGCAAACCAAGCGCTCAACAACTTAAAAAAGTTGGATCTATGGTGGAATGGCAAACTAGAACATTTTTATACGGAAAATCCATATATTCAAGCTGTTAGTCCTTTTGAAAAACATTTACCTATGAAAGTAGCGCCATCGTCTTTATTGGTGATCCAAGATCAATTAAATAATATAGACACCGATATTTCTGTCATCACTAAAGCGATAGAACAAGAGCCCGCATATATCCAACAATTACAATTAAAAGCAAGCAGTCAAAATAGAAAAAACCAAAACATAGATTCTACCCAGCTTGGTTTAGCGATGCTTGGCTACGAACGTACTAGTTATTTGTTATTAGAATACTCTTTGCTTTTACGACTTACTCAGGATTATTTCCCATTACAAAAGTCTTTTTTAGCTTTCACTCATTTATGTGCTGAAATTGCAGAAAAAGTGGCTCTCAAGGCCAAAGCTAAAAACATACCAACGGGAGTGGCCAGCAGTGCCGTATATTTTTTACTATCAAGGTTATTCACTCTACCTTCAATTAGAAAGTTAACTAACTGGCCACTCGGACAAAAACAACATTATAAATTAGTCAGTTTAATCGATGTAAAAGACAACCAAACGCTTAAAAATGACGGGGTAACTCTTGCACAAGCATGGCAACAAAATAAATTAATTATCAATAGTCTTAAACTATTTGATGCACCACAATTAGCTAACAGTAAAATATTAGAAAAACAGCTTGGTTATATATTGGGATTGAGTCTGGCAATCAGTAAAAACAGGTACTTTACTAATATACAAACCTGTACTGAAACTGAGCAATACATAGAATTGGCAAAACTAGAACTTGGCTTAAAAACCGGTGATATTAATAATATCTGTGAACTCAGCATCAATAATACCTCCACCTTTTCACCACTCTATTCGTAACTTTCTGACGATAATTTATTACTTTTCTTTACCAAATAAAAAGTCTGAACTACATTTATTTCGATGTAATTGCATCACAATGGAATCTATCAGAAGGAATTAAGTTATGAAAAAACACATCCATATAATTTTACTTTCCGTAGTATTGCTCGGCTTATCTAGCACTCAGGCCATTGCTGAACCAGCAAAAACCAAAGTTTCATCAAGCCAAATGCAATCAAATAAAATTAACTTGAACACTGCGTCATTAGAACAGTTGGTCACGTTACCTGGGGTAGGAAAGAAAAAAGCCGCTGCTATTATCGACTACCGTAAAAAAAATGGTAATTTTAAGTCGATAGATGATTTAGCCAATGTAAAAGGTGTGGGTAAAAAAATGATTAATAAATTTAGAAATC
The DNA here is from genome assembly GCF_009796765.1 of Paraglaciecola sp. L3A3. Classification (NCBI taxonomy): domain Bacteria; kingdom Pseudomonadati; phylum Pseudomonadota; class Gammaproteobacteria; order Alteromonadales; family Alteromonadaceae; genus Paraglaciecola; species Paraglaciecola sp. L3A3. Next base: position 1,136,250 of record NZ_CP047023.1, on the reverse strand, counting down.
TATTAACTTTAGGTTAGCTAAATCGGAAGTACCTAGAACAATAGGTACTTCCGGCATCTTGCAAACTAAGGGCTATAACTAGAGTTTTAAACCTTGTAAAAACGATTTAAATTCTGCGCCTAATTCTGGGTGACGTAATGCATATTCTACATTAGCGGTCATATAACCTAACTTACTACCACAATCATGGCTGCTGCCCTTCATGTAATAAGCATCAACTTGTTCCATATTCATCAAAGACGCGATGGCATCAGTCAGTTGAACTTCGTCACCAGCTCCAGGAGGAGTGAACTCTAATAAGTCCCAGATTTTTTCAGAAAGCACATAACGGCCAACAACAGCAAGATCAGATGGAGCTTCCTCTATAGCAGGCTTTTCAACCATACCGTAAATTTTGCCCGACTCGCCAGATTTAATATCTAAACCTTCTAAGTCAACCACACCATACTTATTCACTTCTTCATGCGGCACACTTTCAACCATAATCTGGCTTACTCGACTGGTATTATATTTAGATACCATATCTGCCAAGTTATCTTTTTTCAGATTACTGGTGTATTCATCAATAATGACATCAGGTAACACAACTGCAAAAGGTTCATCACCAACCATAGGACGTGCACACAAGACTGCGTGACCTAATCCTTTAGCTACGCCTTGACGGACATGCATAATAGTCACATCTTTAGGTATAATGGCTTGTACAGCTTCTAGAAGTTGACGCTTAACCCTTTTTTCTAGGGTGGCTTCTAGTTCAAAACTTGTATCAAAATGGTTTTCGATGCTGTTTTTACTAGCATGTGTAACCAAAATAATTTCTTTGATCCCTGCCTGTACACATTCACTAACTACATATTGAATAAGTGGCTTGTCTACTACAGGTAACATCTCTTTTGGAATTGCCTTAGTGGCTGGCAACATTCTGGTTCCCAAACCTGCAACTGGTATCACTGCTTTTTTTACTTGTCCCATTTTACTGCTCCTTAACCGATAAACCTCTACCAATTGCGTAATAGTGCAATCCGTATTCCATCATTAATTTAGGCTCAAATAAATTACGCCCATCAAATAATAATGGATAAGTCAGTTTCTCTTTAATTAGTTCAAAATCTGGTGCTCTGAAAGCTTGCCATTCTGTGCATATCACTAAGAAATCAGCACCTTCAAGTGCGGCTTCTTTAGTCCCCATCAACGACAACTCATCGCGAGAACCATAAATTCGTTGGGTTTCTTCCATCGCTTCTGGATCATAGGCTTTTACTTTGGCGCCTGCTTCCCATAAAGCTTCCATTAACACTCGGCTTGAGGACTCACGCATATCATCTGTATTGGGTTTAAATGAAAGTCCCCATAGCGCAACCGTCTTGCCTTTTAAGTCGCCAGAAAAATGACGAGAAATATAAGAAAATAATTTTTCTTTTTGTTTGTAGTTAACCGCTTCGACTGACTCAAGAATTTGTGCTGTGTAACCAGCTTGGCTTGCACTACGAGCGAGCGCTTGCACATCTTTAGGGAAACACGAACCGCCATAGCCACAACCAGGATAGATAAATTGATACCCAATACGAGGATCTGAACCAATACCACGACGAACATTTTCGATATCAGCACCGAATACTTCTGCCAAGTTAGACATTTCGTTCATAAAGCTGATTTTAGTCGCCAACATACAGTTAGCTGCATACTTGGTTAGCTCAGCACTGCGAATATCCATCACAATTATTTTGTCATGGTTACGATTGAAAGGAGAATACAGCTCACGCAGTTTTTTCTCTGCACTTTCACTGTCGGTACCTAAAATAATACGGTCTGGACGCATACAGTCATTAACCGCCGCCCCTTCTTTTAGAAATTCAGGGTTAGATACCACATCATAAGTAAGTGATTTATTATGTTTAGCTAGGGTTTCAGCTACCTTGGCACTCACTTTATCCGCCGTACCCACAGGCACAGTAGACTTATTAATAATAATTTTATGAGACTGCATGTGATCCGCAACTGTTTCAGCTACAGCCAACACATACTTAAGATCCGCAGAACCATCTTCATCAGGAGGCGTTCCAACAGCGATAAAAATAACTTCTCCGTGCTCAATGCCGTATGCCGCATCAGTAGTAAAATCCACTCTTCCAGCTTCATAGTTAGAGGTAACCAAAGGCGTTAAGCCAGGTTCATAGATAGGAATATGTCCTTCTTTTAATCTATCAACTTTATTTTGATCAACATCAACACAAACTACATCATGACCCACTTCAGCCATAACAGCGGCTTGCACTAAACCAACATAACCAATTCCAAATACCGTTACTTTCATTTAACTAAAATTCCTTAATAAATTCTTGGTCTAACATTCTTTATGCCATGAAAACGCTTAATAAGAGCAAAAACCACCTATAAACACAAGCCCTGACTCAAATAAATGCCCTACTCTGCGCGGATTATAAAGTAGTCAGCAGATAAATTCATTATTTCATATGAATATGACAAAATTCTATTAGCGAGAGCTATAAGAATCGACCTTTGAGGTAGACTGACTTACTAGTAAAAGCTGCTCTACGGTAATTTATCCTATTTAAACTTTCAGGTCTGATGAAAAATTAATCGTTAATCAGAAAAGTAGATTCAATTGAGGTTAAAGACGAGGCCATAATTGATGGTGAATGTGTAGCTAACCTGAATACTGGATAAGCCGAACCTCTCGATAACGCTCTTTTTGTGCCTAGCGGCGTTGGATTGTCTAGCAATAACACGTTATTACGTAAGGCAATCCGCCTTGCTATACACGAAAAATTTCGTCACCGAGTAAGCATTTAGGTGAAGTGAATTGGGTGCATTTTATTAAGTTCTTAAATTATAATAATAAATTAAGATTGGACGATACTTCTTATCTAGGACTCAGGTTAGCTATTCTGACAAGCGATAAAATTATCATCCTTTACTACAGTATCTAATTTAGAAAAGTATTAATAATTAGGAGCAGATAAGACAACTTCTTCTAATTTTGTTAGAAACAAAAAACGTTACCAATTTTCATGGAATGACCCATCACGCTTTAGTAGCCCATCAATAACCCCACAGCACATAAATTTTATACGCATCAGCCTATTAGTTTGCAAAAAGGCGTTAGCAAAAAAGCGGATTGGCATGCACATAAGGTTTCGAGATTTCCAATACCATGGCACATAACCTCTGCGACTTAAAATCAATATATTGCGAAATTGATAATATAGACGAATAGGCGAGCCTACTTTATAAGTTACCCCAGCAAATTTATGCCGAGCATCTCCCAGTTGATGAACCATTTCTACTTTTTCAGCGATAGCAACCAACTGATTAAGCTGCTTAGCTCGCCAGCACCACTCATGGTCAACGCCATCTATAAATAATGATTCATCTTTAAAACCAATCCTGTCTAACTTAGACAGATCAATCATCATTCCAGAGGAAATAATTTGTGTGACACAAACTAAATCTTCATAAACTGAAATTTCTCGCTGTACACGAGGTTTCACTGTTTTATCTGTAAATGAGCAAATAATTCTAGGCCCAATTGCAACCAAGGGTCTTTTCTCAATACGAGAAGCTACCATTAAAGACGATAAGCGAAAGGCAAAATCATCATCTATTGAACTATCTTGATCAAGTAAAATACCGTATTCGCAATCAGCTGCTTTTAAATCTCTAAGTCCAATATTGTGGGCGGCAGCAATACCAATATTGTTTGGAAAATGATGGTAATGCAACTTGTCATGAACTAGAGAAAGTTCGGTAGGCACCGGCGAGTTATCAACAATACTCAGCACATCAACTTGCTCTAAAACACTTAATATTAAAGGTAAAGTTTGAGTCAACTCAGGTTTGTATAAAATTATAGTCGCGCCGATCAATCGTGAATTACGCCTTTGTTCAAAAAATATCGATCTACTTTATACGCTATTTTAACTATACGTGCTGGCATTAATCTTAGTGTTAATACTACAAAAGCATAAAAAACATTACCTAGACTGTAGCGTTTTAGCACTCTCATTGCGTAAAAACGAGCTTTAAATTCATTAATAGATTTACTTAAGCCACGCCTTTTGTAGAAATCATTGACTCGTCTAAATTTGAGTAATTTATCACTTAAATTGGCAAATTTAAAACCGGCTGCAGCTAGGTCAACCCAGAAGAAATAATCCTGAGTATTCATAAAATTTTCCCTATAACGAAAACCTTTTTCAAAAACACTCATGCGTATAGCGACTGTTGGGTGATTTATCGAACATCGTTTTGGTAAAAACCTCATGATTTCACTATGTTTTTTAGGCAGTTTTCTTTGACCAACTTTTTCACCTAATTCATTGACCTCTGTCAACCCGCTACCCAAAATAGAAATTTTTGCATGTTTTTGTAAAAAATGAATCTGCTTTTCCAGTCTGTTAGGTTCGGAGATGTCATCGGCATCCATGCGAAAAAAATATTTAGCAGACTTAAAATTTGCAAGCGTCCAATCAACAACATAGTTCATACAGACACTTAATCCCCGATTAGCATCATTTTTAATCAATAAGATATTATCTGTCTTCTTTGATATATCAACTAGGAAGGTCAGTATTTCATCCGAAACATCACCATCGATAACAATTGCGATAACATGTTTTTTATAAGTTTGGTAAACCAAACTATTCACGGCTTGCTCAACCCACAAAGGTTTATCGCCAATATAAACCCCCATGGCGACAACAGCATCAACTGATGGTTGTATGTGAACCTCAGACATGAGTGTAAATTGATTTATCAAATTAAGTGAAACCTTGTTGAATAATTAACAGAACTGAAAAACCTAGAGCCATCAAAAAAGCGCTGCAGTATAGCAACTTTTTCACTGTCCTCCCAAGTACTACATTTATATAGGCAATAATTATAATGATTAAGTAGAATTACACTCTATCTGAATCAGCATCTATTGATATGAGTTGATCCCCACTCAGAAATAAAATCAAATATGCACAAACTATTCTTTAATTCTCCCCAAATATTACAGTGAGTATTTATCCATCACTACTTTAAACCTTTTTACTGCTTCTAACTTCTTCGACTCTCCTTTATTAATTTTACTCATGTAATAAGTTAAATATCTATTTAAGTCCTGCTTAACCGATGCTAGATATTTATTTTGCTCAAAGAGTTCAATACTCAAATGATGAGTTCTTTCCAAGAATGTTAATAAAGATTGTGTATCTAAGATACTTAACGCTGAACCATGAGCCGCTTTTTTACTATTATCAGGAAAGAATAAAGACGGAAGAGTCTCAACTTCAGCCATAAAAGTTAAAAATTTCACTCTAGGACTAAGAATGGAATGAAAGACTTCAGGACATAATCTTCGCCGACATAAAACAGAAATATGGGCATTCACATGTCCGAATAGTTCTAAAATGTGTAACGCTGCACCTTCTGCAAAAATAATTTCCTGTGCACCCTTATACATATTTAGCTGCGTTAAAATAGAGTGTTGTTCTGGATAAAAAATGTGAAATCCATTTTTTATAAGAAAGTCCTCTATATAACACTCTCCGGCGAAGGCACCACGAAGTGCAAAATACTTACGACTAACATACACTTTTTTATATAAACGTTGCTTTATCGAATTTACATTTTTAGCTTCACATCTATCCAAAAAGTTAAGGTAAGTTTTTGAAACGGGTTGTTTCGCTCTAAAAAAACTGGCTTGTTGAGGAACTATTAATTTTTCATAGGTTTTCGGTGAAAACACACATCGAATTTTATGCTTAGGGATCCCAAGGTAATTTAAAACCTCTAAATACACAGGAGGTAAATGATATATTTTACTATAAAAAAAGGAAAATGATGGGTTAACTTGAGGCGTAAATAATACTTTATCAATTTTCACCCCTAATTGGCTTTCCGCATAATCTAAAGCCCAGCATCGATGGATACATTCAGCTAAAAAATGCCCAAAATTGTTGAAAATAGGACCACCATACAGAAAAGTACCTTTTAAGCTTAAATAACACCTACTTTTTGAGGAGATAAAACCTAAATCAGTCACCAAATCTAAAGACTGTTGCTTCTTGTTGACTGCAGCACCACGGTACTGGTGAAACTTCAATTCCATACTTGAATGCATAACTCCGCCCTTTATCTCATCAGGCTTACTTCCAAGCATCATTGGAATGACAGTCGCATACTTAAGCTCACAAATACTCGCAGATAACATCATATCTACATTTTCTTTATCGATATAATCGAAAGTTGTTTTCATCGAACAATATAACCTACTCTTTGATAGAAAAATTTTCGCGCTTTAAGGTTAAATTAGGATTATAGGCAGGATCATGGGCAATATAGTCTGACCACTTTTTTTGGATATATGTTAATTCTTGTTCAAACCTTTCTCTTTTTATGTGTGTATCATCAAGTCCTCGGGAAACAGATTCATGATGATATAATATAGCTTCAGCGCAATATAAATTTCTACGGCCAAGTTGTAAAACTCGCAAACAAAAATCCACATCATTAAAAGCCACAGCAAGATCATTTTCATTTAGTCCTCCGACAGCAAGATAATCGGATTTTTTAACCAATAAGCAAGCGGCTGTTACCACACTGAAATTATGTGTGGCGACTAAACGATTTAAATATCCTGTGTGGTACCGAGGAAAATACTTATGTGCATGTCCAGCACCACCTCCGTACCCCATTATAACACCAGCATGTTGAATCCGATTATCAGGATACATCAATTTCGCGCCTACACATCCAATATCGTCCCGTACCACATTGCCTACCATGTAGGTCAACCATTCAGGGGTTACTACCTCAATATCATTATTGACCAGCCCAATGACGTCTCCTTTTGCATGCTGAGCCGCAAAATTATTTATCGCTGAATAATTAAACGAATGAGGATAAGATAAGATTCTAATTTTCGGATGTTTACCCATATAACTGAAGTAGGCAATGGCTTCTGGGTCGTCAGAATTATTATCAATCAATAAAATCTCATAATTAACGTAGGTAGTGTTATCTAATATTGACTCAATACAAGTTTTTACTAATGATTTGGCATTTTTCGTTGGTATAATCAAAGAGATTAAAGGTAAAACATTTTTGTTCCAACCTAATTTAACAACGCTTTTTTCCACCCCTTTTTTTATGGTAAACCGATCAAAATCCAACACTTGTAAACACTTAAACCAATCAGGTGAATACACCGTATTTTGATGAACCAAAGTAAAAGGTAAATGAACCATTTTAAAGTCTGTATCGGTTAAATAAAGAGAAGCCAACCACAATGACAAAGCACCATCTAACTCTATATGGTTTATAAAATTAATAAAATTCTCAACAAGATTTTGTCCAGAAACAAATAACCCGGTCTTAATATATCCACTAGACAACTGCAGATCAGGATTCCAGTCAGGATAAAACTCAGCTTTATGTCGTTGCCCTTTTGCATCCAAATAATCACAATCACAATAAAATACCGATTCCTGGAAATTATTTTTAAATGAATAATGTTGAAACGCTGCAATAGCGTTCAGATGTAAAACATCGCCACTTCTAATAACTAATAGTGAATAAGAATTTTTTTTCCCGACTAGGTTTATATTTTCTATTTTAATTTTAAAATCAGAAATTTTAGCTGTCTTTTCTAAATGCAAGATAGAAGAGCTTTCTCCAACAAGATAAATAGTGTTAATCAAATTTACCTTGTCGAGACTCAGAATACTCTTTAAGTCACGTTCCATATCCCCAGATAAAATGATAACAATATTGACAAGTTCATTACCTTTTCCGGTGAATTTTTGCAGCTCTGTAGTTTGCAAGCTTATATTTTTGACATATAACTTTTGCAATTTATCTGGCGATGGGAAACCGTAAAATAACCCAGAACGTTGTAAACTTTTACTATATAGATTGTGAAGCCATAATTGTTTTCTCATCCTAACTTTAATACCGGTAGGAAATAAGCCAACAATAAACTTAACGAAGCGCATAAAATGTAAGCGAAAATATTTATTATTTATTAGAATTGCTCCTATCTTGAAAATATTTGAAGTTCAGATATTGCATCAGCGTCTAAAATGATTAACTTTACGTTTTAACAAATTTAAAGCACTTTTCACTTTCATTCGAAACAAAGAAACTATAAATAAAAATTTATATTTTTGCTCATAAGAACTAACAAACAGTTCGTAAAACCTATCGTCCTTTGTCTTTTTTATCTTCCCTACATGTCGTGTCAACAGATAATAGTCAACCTTGAGTGTTTCTTGAAGAAAGTGACACACAGATAGAAAAGCATCTTGTGTTAACTCTTGTTTTAAATAAGGGGTCGGCGAGGCATCTTGCATATCTTCTACTAAAGGCAGTAAATCATTAGTCTTCAACTCTAAAGCGTATCTCTCAATCAACTGAGAATAATAACGACTGTCCTCTATATATTGTTGAGTCGGAATAAGTGAATAGCGACTACATCCCTCATTATAAGCTTGCAACGTTCTATCAACTATAACTTGGTATTGTTCTAACTCAAATTGGTTGAACCAACGTTTAAATTCTAGCGCTTCAAATTGATAAGAGTTGTTAACAAATGGCAAATCAACATCCAAATTAATCCCAAGCAGACTCAGTACATCACTCACTATATTAGCATTTTCAAAATATTGTTTGCCATATAAACGAATAGTTAAATCATCCCCACTATTGGCTTCAACATAACTTACAAGCCTATCCATATATGGAAGGCGCTGACTTCGACCAGCATTTAATACTCGCTGTTGAAAATGGCGCTTAACAGATTGATTATAGCTCGACTCTTTGATTTCCATCGGGTTTCTGATATATGCAATAAACTTAGCTTTAGGGATGTATTTCTTAAGCTCAAGCATTCCTCTAAAAAAAAATTCAGATGAAAGGAGAAGCGTGTGGTATTGGCTATTTTCAAATTTTTCTATTAACGAATTTAACTTTTCCAAGTTTAACTCGATCTTCTTCTCACTGTTAATATCGTATATAGTGCGGACGTTTCCAGAACTCACACCATTTTGATCAACCTCATGACTAGGGTAAAAAACGCCCAGATTCTGGAGCTCTCTCACATTTTCACTAAACCACTTTTGTACTGCTGACGTTCCTGTTTTTGGCGGCCCGACATGAATGAATATATTTTTTTCCAAGATATTTCTCTAATAAAAATGCGTTTAGAATTAAAATCAACCACTTGCGCCTTACACTATTAACTTAGCTAAAGTTAGGGCAATAGTTATTGCAGATGCAAAGTATAACGACTAAGCATATAGCTCTATATGCTTATCAACTATCCCCTTAATGCTCAACGGCGTTTCGATAGAATTAACTAAACGTTTTCTTATCAGAGGGTTTTTAATAGCAAATATAATTGTTTGAGACAAATCTACAACACTCCTAGCTTGGAAATGTAAACCATCTTTACCATGAGTAACTTTTTCAGCCATTCCCCCAATATTACTTGCAATGACGGGCACTTTTTGCTGAAACGCTTCTTGAATAACCATTGGCGAGTTTTCCCACCAATTAGATGGCACCACAACCCAATCGACTTTAGATAAAAGCAGAGGCAACTCAGATTGCTCGTATGGACCTTGATTGAAAACAATGTCACTAAGCTCGTCCAGTAACTGGCTAATTTTGTCTTGAAAAACACTAGATTGTAATGTCAAATTTGCGCCGTGAATTTCAAGTGTCATATTCTCTTTGACACTTAACGGCAATAAGTTTACTGCTTGAAGCAGCAACTCAATTCCTTTATTAGGATTAAGTTGACCAAAAAATGCAAACCTCACCTTTTTTGAATCTTCTTTAAAAGAGGGCTCTATGTTGGAACTCACTGGTTGTCCGTTTTCAATAACACAAATTCTACTTTCCTCGATCCCCCATTCCACATAACGAGCTTTGAGGAAATAAGAAGGCGAAATAAATGTGTGAACGTTTTCGAAAAGCCGCTTTATATACTTCTCTCGAAGAAAAAAATCTGCGGGACTCTTCTCAACAAAACAATCGGCACAGTTTCTTGGACTAGATTGATAACACAAGTCACCGTTAGTTTTTACCATCAGTCCTTTATTATGACAAATAGCTAAGTACTCATGCAAAGTTAAGATAATCTTGGCATCGGGGAGTGTTCTCTTAATCTCCTCGATTATTTCAATTCCTAATGTTACATAATGGTGTAAATGAATAACGTTTGGTTTTAACATTTTCAGCATATCTCGAAACTCTTTCCATAAGCTTCTAGAAACAAAGTTCGAAAATAGGAAACCATCTTCAATCTTAGTATGAAATAATATTTCTCGAGCGCCATTATGGCCAGAAAAAGAAGTCCCACCATGCGGAGGTTTCGGGCTTTGGGCTAAATAAAAAACATCCTCACCTCTGGCGTATAGTTCCTTGTACATATTATACGAAGCCACCTCAGCACCACCTTTTTTAATATCAGGATGCCCGTGGGAAATAATTAATATACGCTTACCCAGTAACGAACTCATTGCATCACCTGGTCAATAAGATTTTTCCATTTTGTTTCTTGATAAACACCATTGGCCATCGATAACTTCCATTTCCAATTAGCATGAGATACTAAATCCTGAGACAATCTTTCTAAATGATAGAGCTGCACTTTGCCTGAACAAAAAATGCTGCCACCAGCATTCATCACTTTCAAACATAAATCAGAATCCTCAAAATCGCCTAGAATATGCATTTCATCGAAGCCTTCTAGTTGTTTAAATAGTTCTGTATCCATAAGCAAGCAAGCCCCTGTAATTGCTTGAACAGAAAATATACTATCACTATTGATTAAATCTATGTGAAAGCCTTTAAGTGGATGATGATTCATTCTGATACCAGGATGATTGGTATCATCTTGGAAACACATTCCCATATGTTGAACAGTATCGTCTTCATATAATAATGTTGCCCCTAAAATACTCATCGGAGGTAATGTCTCAAACTGTTCTAATAATATAGGAAGCCACTCTTTAGTTTTTGGGATGATGTCAGAATTAAGAAACAAAGTTAGTGGCGCGGAGACATATTTGAAACCTAAATTGTTCGCTCCGGCAAAGCCTCTGTTATTCGCTGAAATAATCAATTTAAATGGAAAACGAAACGTTTCGTATAAACCATTTGCACTCACCCTAACCTGTTGTTCTAGCCTTGGGTCATCAAGTACATATATGACTTCAACACTTTGCATTCCTACATCACTTGAGAACTGGGCTATCTGGTGCTGCATAAAATCAAATCTTCCATAAAGAGGTATTACTACACTCACTTTAGGGCTTGGAGCTAATATGCCAAACTGAAGCTGCTGCACATCCCCATATGATGCTTGCCTTCTTTTCCAAATTTTATGGATTGAAGGTAATACACTTTGTTTAAGGACACCTAAAAAACTACCTTGTGTACTATCAACACGATTTAATATGTTACTAATTTTTTGAATATCTTTATCTTTGATCCTAGAGGGTTGCACTGTAACTCCTTCAACATTAACACCAATATGAGAATTGGTAGATGACAAAATTGACTCAATATTGTCTGAACAGGAGGGTACTTTGCTCTTAATAGCCGCAATATTATCTACCACCTCATATCTTAATTTATTAAAGAAATGTTTTCGATTACCCCAAACAATATGTAATTCATTTAAGCTAGCTAGACATTCTTCTATTGATAATAAAAATCCAAAGCAGGAGTTTTCCGAGCTCAAATCATAGTGAGTGGCTACATCTTCCCTCTCGAACCTATAAATTTCAGACTCTAATTTATTCGTGCCATTTGATACAACGATATCTAAACTGGCATCATGTACTTTATTTAACACCCAGCCAACAACAACTAATCGATTACTTTGAAAAAAAACAAAATCAACGCACAAAATAGTATTTCTTTGCGAAAAACGCCTAAGAAGCGGCATAATTTTTTCAAGCATCACTGCATTCATTAACGTTTAACTCAAAACATCGGAAATAAAATTCTGATATTTTTTATTGATTGATAACGCAGGGCCCATTTCACCACTTTGTAATTTGGGAAATAAGATTAATTCCGAAATGCCTAAACTATGCAGCACTTCAATAGGTACAGTTATGGCGAAACCAAACTTACGATCATCAAAACCAAGTAAACTTGCAATATCAGGCCTTAACACACTTTCACCTGTTACCAAGTACTGCTCTCCTTTCGCTCCTTCCAAAGCAAAATGACAAATTGGTAAGGTATTCATCTCGGCGCACCACCCATCGATTCTAATGTTCTCACCAACACAAACAATTTGATCGATACTGCCACGAAAACGGTGATCAGCTACGTTATGAAGTTTTCGAACAATATCTTTCTGATTAAAATCGGCGTTAGGTGTTAGCACTGAAAAAGAATCTTTCATTTCATGAAAATAAGGCCACTCAATACCCAAGGACGCAAACTTTTCAGACAACACATTGATATAGAAATGAGGAACTGACAGAACGTTTTTCAAATATTGTTTTTCAGACAATAAGAAATATTTAACAAGATGTTCGCCAGCGCCCTTGTAATTTGACAAGTAATCTTTATCAAAACTTTTCACTCTCAACGCTAATTTATTCCGTGCGTATTCGCGGGCAATGGCAAACGGTTTGTAATGAAAATGAAACTGTACTAAGTTGGTTTTCACTTCTTTTTCTGAGTTTTTGGTTTTCCCCCAATGAAACCCTACGTCCATTGACTTAAATGTTCCTTTCATAAAGAAGCACTTTCTATTTTCAAAGCGATGAAACCACTGTTCACTAATAGGGGAATTAAAAAACTGGGCATCAATTAACAGAATGTCTTCAGATCCTGCATGACGCTTGATTTCATCACAGATATCTGTCGCTTCACAGGAAATAGCCCCATTGCTAAGTCGAACCGCTAAAAACTCATCACAATCTAAAGGTATAAAGCAATCATAGTGATGACTTGTTTCAAGCATTTTAATTCTGTCACCAAGGATAGTACCTTTGCTCTCAAAATCTTGTTTGCTTAAATACTCCCATATAACTCTTATGCCCTGACTTTCCCAATGGCGCAAAATTTCAATCGTCTGCTTATCGTCACTGCCATTGTCAAATATGTATAAGTTATCTATTCCAAATAAGTCCGCATGATAAATAATCCACTTTTCCAATAATTCGGTTTCATTTTTCTGCATCATTAAAGCAGCTAATTTCAATTTAACTTCATTCATGTTATTACTTTTCTTATAAAGGTTATTACTTTCACCAAGATGTACCTGGGGCATATACAGTAGCGATGTCATATCCTTCGGCTTTGACAACAGTAGGAATCAGTCTTTCAATAGCATGCATATAAGACCCATCATATGGCAAAGGCTCAGGCTGAACAAAAGGGCTGAAATCGAGCATAAATAATCGAGACAATGCTTGTGGCCTTGCCCAAAACATGGTGCCTAAAGGAAAGTTTGCAGCATGCTCCAGATGTTTTAAATCCATCGCGTCACACAACTCATTAGCAAAACGTTTGTTGTCACCCATACCTACATTGTGATGATCTGCGGCAAAAACTAGTCCGCAATTTTCATCTTCGAATAATGATAAAACTTCATTCGTATGCCCTTTGTCCCCAACTAAATTATCTAAAAGGTAATTTAGCCATCGGTCACCGAACCCTGGATCATTATCAACGGATTTTTTACTGTGGAAATGCCCAATAACATCATAGTCATTTTCGTTAAACAGCTGTTCTCGTAACGTACTGAAACACGGTATAATATCACGACCGACATTGGGAGTATAAACCACTTCAATTTTATTAAACTTGCAATTGGAAAATACTGTTTCAACGTTTTTTATGGATTCTTGATGACAAATAGTGATATATAGATCGAAATGCTCTGGCAGAGCCGAAAACTTATCAATAAAGTACGGATGCATATCTTCGTAATATAGATGGAGATGAATTGCACCTCGTAACTTACATTCTGAATCAAGCCCCTGAATTACTCTGTTGTGATGTGTCTCCAATTGTCCTTTCGAAATTGCTGAAGCCAAAGGCACACCAAAATAATCGTCCGGATTATCATGCAACCAAACCGCTGAATGAAAATTAGGGGCGGGATTTGAAACATGGATCCCTTTCATAGAACATTTAATATAGTGATCTAGGGCTCTCTGGTGAGAATCTAATATTGCGAAATACTGATAATCAAACGCTTTAACATCATTTATTTTATTTTCATATAAATCACGTTGTTCTACTATATTTTTAGCATTTTCAATTTCAGCTAATATGAAATCAGCATAAATGTTGAAGTCTAGCTTGTTTTTTACCAAAGCTTGATTAACCGATTTCGCTACTTGATGCTCTGACGTTTTACCGTTCGCATAGGTTGCTATTTTTTGAGCCATAGCATATGTGTCACCATACTCACAAATAGACGAACTTGATTCGTTAATAGCTAAAAACTCAGCACACCCTGTGCTATTTTCAAAACAAGCAACATGAACCCCAGCAGCCAGTGCATCAATAACCACATTAGGAAACGGATCCATTCTTGATGTCAACAAAAACACATCAGTAATCGATAACAAATTCCCAAGTGTTCTTTGGTGCTCCAAAAAGTAAAAACAATCTTCTAGACCAGATTCGATAATTTGACGGTTCAGCCACACTGAATACGTCAAATCGTGGTTAGGGTCAAAACCATCACCAGCCCAAACAAACTTATATTTACCTGGTTGCTTCTTATTTAGATAGCTCGCTGTTGAAATAAACCAATCTGTCCCTTTGCGTATTTGCACATACCCAGCACCGACAATCATGGTTTGATCATCAGTAACATCAAATTTTTGTTTTAGTTCATCTGCACTGAGGTTTTGACCATACATAGTCGGAATGTACGGTAACAACCCTTGAGGTTGTATCACAATATTATTCGGTACGGTTTTTAAGCCAAAACATGTTTCAATTTCATGCACAATAGAATTCTTTATAATAGAAGCTGGCACGACCGCCCTGTCTGCAAAACAAATTGCATTACTCACTTTACCTTTAGGCAGAGTATAGTCAGAAAACTCATGAATAAGTGATACTGTTGGTATTTTCAGCTCACTAAAAACATCAAGAACTTCAATCGTTTCTACCGAGTTACATACTGCCGCTGAAATTGGATACAGGGCATCTACCGCTTGAATTATTTCTTTGAGAAAAAAACGGGGTAACTCTACCAAATCTGTTAAGACCGCGAAGCTGCTAGACAGAAAATCCTCGTGGAGCCCCTTCTTGCGGATAACAAATTGAATAACATTATGCGAGCTAGCAAATGAATTACCCAAATTCAAACCGACTAGAGGAGCCCCTGTAGCAGATGACTCATGATTGACGATAACAATAGTTTTCTTATCCGGATCATAGGTTTGATGTCCAAACTCTCTATATACGTCTAAATCGAGGAAGCCTTTTCTGCCTTCATTAGAGCCGCTCGTGACAAAGTGAAACAGGGGGTTCATATCGATAGCTTTGATATCTGGGTAATTCTTTAAATAAAATCCAGTATCAAAAAAGCCATCTATTTGTAAGTCTTCGTATCGCCAGCAGTCGACATAATAATCAACTGGGTCAACGTCTAATACCAACTCAGCACCATATTTTTGCCTAAGGGTGCTCCAATTTATTTGTTGCGCTTTGAGTGTATCTATTTCAAATTGTCTATGACTCGATTCTTTTTTGGCTACCCGTTTCTCTTTCAAACCATACTTTATGAAATGAACCAGTGGATTAACGCCGGCAGCCTCAACATCTTTATTACTTTCAACATAAATAGTGGAGTCGAAGTAACCTTTAATCACCACTGAACGATCGTTCCACTCCTTTGTGGCGCAAATAATGCGGTCTAATTGGTCTTTTTCGCCATTTTTATCAATAAAGTGAGCCCAAGGTATTTGCGCCGTATAAATTGTAAAAAAATCTTCGAGTTCTTGGCGACTAAATGAAAAGCTCTTATCGCCACTATTGGCACACGAATCAAGCAGCTTTTTTCCGTTTTTATTAAACAGAGAAGGCACATGTGTTTTATTTTTATTACTCTTTTGAGTGATATAATGGACAAGCGGGTGCAAATTCTTTTGAAACACATCGTCATTCAATGCAATATATTCAGCGGTTTTAAAAAAACCTGGTATTAAGATATTCTCGGTTCTGCCATGTTTAACCAAATGAAATACGGGATCAACATCGCCTTGCAAGCCGTTCAGTTTTTTGTATTTTTTCCAATTAACCTTAGTCGAACGAATAACTCCATATTCATTCAGTTCTTGTTTATTTAATTTAAACATTGTGTCTTCACTATTTTTTTCTTTTTTCAAAACACTTTACTCTTAAATATCATTGTCAGAAGCCGCTTCTTCGCATTCAAGATCAACAAGACGTGATGATGAATTTTTGTTATCTGGTAATGGTTTCGGTGGCACAGAAGGCTTTGGTTTTTTAATCACCGCAGCATCAAGTTCACAATTTGCAATCAACGCTCCCATAACGGCCTCAATAGCTTCCACACTTACATCTCTTCGATTTGCTTCAAAGAAAGATTCTGGCGCTTGAGGACCAGTAACAATTTCGTAAGCCGGAAAATAAAAAACAAAGGGTAATAAATTCACAACTTCTTCTGCTGCGACCCTTAATACTGATTTACTATAAACAGTAGCTGACACTACGTGTTTAGCCGTAGCCGTAGCAACCAAAGGGACAGGAGAAACAGTTAAAATTACCTTTAGGTTTGGGTTAATAGTTCTCAACAATGAAAAAGCGTCTATTAAATCTTGTGATATTTCAGCCACACTAAAGTTTTTAAAAGAATGTTTGTCTTGATCATACTTACCAGCAATTGTTCCAGGACAAGCAGGAAAAACAGATCCGTCAATTGAAGAAACCCAAGCTTCGGTTAAGCCTAGAGTAAATACAAACACATCCATCTCTTTAAAAGCAGAAATCACGCTCTCTAGATACTGAGCATTCAATTTATCAAACTCAAAGTCATTGCTGGCATTAAAACGTAACCCTGGTCTAAAAGGATCAACAACTTGATGGTCAATATACCAACGATCCTCATTAGGCTGAAATAGTCCTAATGCACGTTGAATTAATTGTAATAAATGCCTTGCCGTATAAATATTGCCATAAGCGGCTGAAAAAGTGTGATAATTAAAATTCTCTTCATATATCCCCTTAAGCCCTTCAGGAACAACTGTTTTACGAACATAATTAAAGCCAGCGCTTTCTAAATATGGAATTATATTCCCAGCAAAGCAACTACCTGCGGAAGCAAAACTATCTCCAGCACTGAGCAATGGAGAATGAGAGACCAAATCATTCAGGTGACAACCGTCTGCGACAGCTCTTTTCCAAAAAGCCTTGTCTGCTAGTTTTTTATATGGATGTGGCATTATGATGCTCCTCCTTTAAAGACCGTATTTGCGAGGTGTTTGATAACTGCATTTCCAAAATTAGCGTTAGCATGGGTAACGTCGTTAGCCCAAAATTCTTTTCGTAGGCCTCCCAGATCCGATTGTAGAGCTACAGGCATCGATAAATATTTCACACCATTAGCTTTGGCTTCACTAACTAAAAGTTCCTGTACCAATTTCCATAACTTCAAACGGAAAGCCAAGGATGAGATTGCTAGAGAATCTATATCAATTCCCAATTGAGCGGCAAGATCAGTGAAGTGTTTTGACGATTTAATAAAGGGTAATATAAAATCACCATCACCTTTGGGGCGAGGCGTTTCTAGAAGAATGATATCTCTAGGTGAGCCTTTTTTTAGGATTGCGATGGCTTTTGCCAAGCCGCCTAAAGAGGGTTGAAAGTGCTCAACCAAAACACGTTTAGGAATAATAGTTTTATTTACCATTAAAGGATTGCAGTCTTTAGCATTCAGCACAAAATCGAAAGTCTCTTCATTAGAAAAAATAAAACCTGAATTGTGCTGATTACCAGCCCATGAAATCACTACACATCGATTTTTTGCATGTTTAGCGACAAACTCCCAATAAGCATCATCTCTAGAGCCATTCCAAGCTCCCATCACGCCATAAACACCTGGCACATCATTTTGAATGGCTTCTAACCTCATGGCACCAGACGGATTGACTCCCATGCAAAAACAGTGAGAATGCCCAGTAATTATCATTTCCATCTTCGTGTCCTTATTAATCTCATTTAGCTTTGTACTAAATTTTTTAATGATTTTCTTCATCATTCCGATGTTTATTATCCATTTTAAAAGCTAAAGTTTTGATCAAAATCTCATCTATACTTTTAGTTACTTTCCAATTTAAATCTGAAAACAATTTACTACAGTCTAATACTGCGAATTCAGGGTCAACAAAACGCCTAGGTAAGAATTCTTTTACTGCCGTTTTACCTACAATTTTTTCAATTTTAGATACCAAATCCAGGGTCGATGTTGCTTGACCAGATCCGACATTCCATGTTTTAAAACTAAAGTCAGAATTAGCAACAAGTAAGATAAGCTGCGCAAGTTCATCTGCATCAATATAATCTCTGCATTCTTTACCGTTACCGAAAATAGTAACAGGCTTGTTGCTATTTAATGCTTGAAAAACAACGTTTACCAATCCTTGGCGTAAACCAGTCTGCCAACGGCCAACGGGATTAGCTACTCTAAGTGCAGCAACTTTTGTTCCTTTAGTGCGATGAAGGTAGGCCAAACTCTCTTCAACCATTAACTTACCGTAACCATAAGGACTCACAGGGCGACAAACCTCACTTTCTGTAACAAGCTCTTTATACTCGTTACCATATATCTGCCCACCACTAGAGAGATAAATTACCTTCAAGTCAGGATTAAACTCAGTGAGACGATCAATAAATTGAATTGCAGGTTCCACACCTTCAGTTATTTCTCTTAGAAAAGAACCTGTACTAGGTATGGAAGACGAAGCTAAATATATAACTGAACTATGGTTTTTAGCTAACTCCGACATAGATTTATCATCCAGTGTGTTATCCAGCACATATGGATATGAAGTCCACTTCATGTCAGGGTCTTTTCTAGATACAACAGTGAAAGAATCTTGTCTGTCGATAATTGCCTCAATGAGGTGCTTACCTATAAAACCAAACCCCCCGACCAACAAATACGACATAACTATCCCTTGCGACATACTAAAAATAATCAACTATTCTAACAAAGCCTCCTTAAGTCAAACAAGGAAAAACATTTTTTATCGATAATTAGATTAATACTGCAACAAGTAAACATGAAAGGAGCCAGGCAAAAATAAAATTTATCCAATTGACACCTAAAACTTAGTCGGTTGCATAGAAACCCCCTTTTATTTCGAACCATATACTTTTGGATCCATGTTTTACATGGTAAATTCTCTGCAATCGAAGAAAGGCCAATTATTATTTCAAGGAAAAACATGTCTATATCCACCAAATTTACGATTGAAAAATATGAATCAGGTTATTTATACGGTTGGTTTTATGACGAATCTAATCCAGTTGGTCAATCAAAATTTGAGGTAGAAGTTAACAAGCGAGTAATTGCTACAGGAATAGCTGATATATTCAGACGTGATTTACTTGAAGCGGGTTTTGGCGACGGAATTAATGCATTTAAAGTGTTTATTGAGAGTGGACTTATTGGTTTTGGCGAATTAAATGTTCGCCTTAGAGATATGGATGGAGGCTTCTCCCAAGGGAATACATTTAAGATTAATCGCCCTGCTCCAGAGTTTGACATTACATTTGTAAGACAAGATCCAGTACATTTGCATTTCACAATGAATTCAACAAAAAAACAAGGTCATTTTCGATTTGAATTATCCGAAAAAGGAAAACAAAGTTATTATCAAAATATTGAAATTAGACCTGGCAGCTATCCTGTTATCATAGCAGCCCCAATTAGTTTAATGGATGGCAACGAACACCTTATATCGATAAATTTAGAGGGTAACAGCGACAGTTTATGGCATGGTGCAGTCAACTTTAAACCATTAATCACTCCTCTAGAACATGTACAAAATGCACCTAAGTTTTCGAGGCTAATGAGCAATAATGCTCAAGCAAGTTTTCGCTACGCATCTTTGAACTATCAATTGGCACAACAACTCGACACTGATGAAATTAAGAACATAAGTACTGCTCATTCTGTGCTGGTAGAATCTTGGCACAACAGAAAAAAATACCCTCAACTTACAATACCAAAACACACAACACCAGTTGTTAGTATTATTATCCCTGCGCACAACAAGTTCGAGTTAACCTACCACTGTATTGCTTCAATTATATTAGCTTTTGACAACACTCCATACGAAGTCATTTTGGCAGATGATCTATCTACAGATACAACAAAAGAAGCTGATTCGATTATTAAAAACCTCAAATTGGTCAGTACAGATGAGAACTTAATGTTCTTACGTAATTGTAACCAAGCTGCAAAATTTGCAACAGGCAAATACTTGCTATTTTTGAATAATGATACCGAAGTAACATCTCACTGGCTTGAAGAACTGATATCTGTAGCTGAAGATGAAAGTGTTGGCCTTGTTGGCAGTAAACTACTCAATGAAGATGGCAGTTTACAAGAAGCTGGAGGTATAATTTGGGACAACTGCAATCCCTGGAATGTCGGTCACTCAGACAACCCTAACCGCCCTGAATATAGTTATGTTCGCTCTGTAGATTATGTCAGCGGAGCCTCCCTTTGCATAAAAAAAACGGTGTGGGAAGAGGTACAAGGTTTCAGCGAATACCTTGCACCAGCTTACTTTGAGGATGTCGACATTGCTTTTAAAGTTCGCCAAGCAGGTTATAAGACACTATATGTACCACATTCAGAAGTATTCCATTTTGAAGGTATGACACATGGTAGAGATATCACCCAAGGTGTTAAGAAAAATCAAGTGATTAATGCAACTAAGTTTGCCAAAAAGTGGGCCAGCGCGGTGAAGCATAATGGGAAAGAAAGTCTTGAAAACTTGCAATTATCGAAAGACAGGGATGTAGAAAAACGAGTATTAGTTTTTGACTACACTATGCCTGTTCCATCAAGAGATGCTGGATCTTACGCGGCAATTCAAGAAATTAAACTGATGCAATCGTTAGGCTTCAAAGTTACATTTGCTGCCGATAACTTAGCCCACTTAGGCGAGTCGACTATAGAACTACAAAGAATGGGTGTAGAAGTACTTTATGCACCATTTTATATGTCTATAGAACAAATATTGACCAGGCGAATCCATGAAATGGATGCCGTTTATATTACTCGTTACTACGTGGCGGAAAAAGTAATTAATAGAGTTAAAGAACTCAAACCCACGATTCCCGTTTTGTTTAACAATGCCGATCTACATTTCTTACGAGAACTAAGAACCGCACTGCAAGGGACTAAGGATGAAGCTGGTGTAGAACAAGCATTACAGACAATGCAGCATGAGTTAGATATATGTAAAAAAGCAGATGCCGTACTTTGCTACAGCGCCGCAGAAAAAACGGTAATAACATCCCATATTTTAGAAACACAAAAAATTCATATCACTCCTTGGGTATTGACTCCTAAATTATCAATGAAGTCTGTAAAAGAGCGAGAAGGTATCGCTTTTCTTGGTGGATTTGGACATACCCCAAACGTTGAGTCGGTAAAATATCTGGCGGATGAAGTAATGCCTTTGCTACAACAGAAAAGGCCTGAGATAATATTATATGTCTATGGCAGCAAAATGCCTGAGGAGTTAAAGCAACTAGAGTCTGACAATATGAAAATGATAGGCTTTGCAGAATCATTAGATGATGTATATCAGAATCATAGAGTATTTGTCGCTCCTCTACTGTCTGGTGCAGGTATTAAAGGTAAGGTTTTAGAAGCTATGGCTTATAATGTACCTTGCGTACTCACAGATATAGCAGCAGAAGGCACTGGACTTACTCACGCAGTTTCTTGCTATATTGCTAACTCACCAGAAGAATGGGTGACTAGGATATCTGACTTGTATGACGATGAAGTAACTTGGCATAAATTTGCTGAAAATGAACAAATATTAGTCAACGAAAAATATTCCTTTAAAAATGGTCAAAAGCACTTCGCTGAAATATTTGAAAGTGTCGGTATTTATACAGACTAATCACCGGCTAAGTATAAACAAGAGCAACTCAAGTGAATTGAAATAGTATGCAACTTTTGATTGTATAAAATAGTACTACCAACCAATATAGCGAAGTTAACATTTAAATGAGAATAGTAATAGTAGGGAACTGCCAAGCGCGGCCTCTTAAGGAAATCATTGAAGCCCTTGGCAATGATGTAACAGTAATTTCTACGCCAATTGTGCATTTATTAAAAGATGAAGATGAACAAAGTATCGATGCGGATATGATCGAAGCTGACATCATTGTCACACAATTAATTGCTGATAATTATCCATGTAAATTTATTCAGACAAATAAATTAAAGCAAAAATACCCAAATAAAATAGTGACTATCTTAAATTTATTTTATTCGGGCTATACACCAGATTGGATGTATATTCGTGTTCCGGGTAAAAACACACTAAAAGGTCCAATGGGCGATTACCATAATAGTACAATAGTAGATAGTTGGCTGGCTGGACGCACTATTCATGAAACAGCTGAACGACTTTTTGATAAACAATATAATTACGATAGATATAATAAAGA
This sequence comes from Paraglaciecola sp. L3A3, assembly GCF_009796765.1. Lineage (NCBI taxonomy): Bacteria > Pseudomonadati > Pseudomonadota > Gammaproteobacteria > Alteromonadales > Alteromonadaceae > Paraglaciecola > Paraglaciecola sp. L3A3. The sequence continues at coordinate 1,113,522 of NZ_CP047023.1, read as the reverse complement.
CGTTATCCTTTCGATGAATGAATTATCATCCCGGGAAGAAAACGTTGATGTGAAAATTGTAGATTTTATCCAGAGTAATCTTACATCAAAAAGGTTGTTTTTCACCTTCAATCATCCGTGCCTATTTTTACTAGTAGAGTACGCTATGCGTATATTAAAAAAAATAGGTTATCCCGAGAACTTGGATAGCAGTAATTTACAGATGAATGAACCCCTTAGTCAATTTATTCCCCCTTTGAATTCAGGTGTAGACTTTGACTTCCCTGTTGTTAAGGAATTTAAAGGACTAGAAATTGCGGCTATCGATGGAAGTGAAATTACTACTGCAGGTGAAAAATTTTATAGTCCTAGTGAAATAGTAGAACTGTATTTTTCTATCTATGCAGAAAATGAAGACGTTATTAGGTCAAAATATGGTGCCTAAAAATATAGTTCAATACTGGCATAAAATGCCATTACCAGATGATATTGCCAAGTTACACAAAACTTGGTTACACCATAACCCTGATGCAAGCATTAAACTTTTTGATCACGAAAAAGCCTCTATATTCATCAAACAGGAATATGGTCAAGACGTGCTTGATTTGTACTTAACAGCAGCCCTTCCCGCTATGCAATCTGATATTTTTCGTATTGCTTATTGTCTTGCCAAAGGTGGCATGTATATAGATATGGCGACCGACTGCCTTGGAGCTGCAGACAACCTATTTAGTTACTCAAATCAGCTTGTGGTTATGCGCAAATGGCATGGAGGTATTTGGAACGGTTTAATTGTCTGCGAGGCAGGAAACCCTGTTTTAAGGAAGATTTGGGATAATGTACTAGACAACCTTAGCAATAAAAAATTTGATGATGTTTGGAAAGCTACTGGCCCATTTTCATTTAATAAAATTATTGATGCCGAATATGAGAATGACCTTGTTGGTAAAAATAGAGACGTATTAATAGTACCACAACAAGAGATAAGCAAATTCTTTGGCTTAGTTAATGAACTAGAGCATAAAAAAACATCTCATTGGTCTGACATTCAAAAAGAAAAAAGTATTTATAAGAATAAACCTACAAATATTGCCATGCATAAAGTTCAAGTATCAGACGAGTTACTAGGTTTTCTTAACGAAAATAGAGTCTACTTCTCTCCATTTGGTGCTGATAAGGTACAAGGTAGATTTAGAGCTGGTGAAAGCCTTATATTTACTTCGGACGTAAAAATAGAACCTTACACATGTTATATCAATGGCAGTTTTTTATATTCGTTTGGCTCATTTTCATTTTCTCGTAGTCCATTGGCTCCTTTTGTAAAAGTTGGCAGATATTGTTCAATTGGCGCTAGACTAAGTATTCTAGGCATTGACCACCCAAAATCTAGATTTACCACTTCTTCCATTACCTATGATCGACAGGCCATAATATGCTCACAGTTTTTTGCTGATCATCCAGAACTCAGTAATTTTCAGACTAATAACACTGAACCCAAGAACTCATTAGGTGTCGAAATAGGTAATGACGTATGGGTTGGAGAGGATGTCACCATAGCCAGAGGTGTTAAAATTGGAGATGGTGCAATCTTAGCAGCCAAAGCCATGATAACAAAGGACGTCCCTCCCTACGCTATTATGGGTGGTATTCCAGCCAAGGTAATAAAATTTCGTTTTAGTGATGCTGAAATAGAGAGTTTATTGGCATTACAATGGTGGAATTATAACTTGAAAGATTTAATCAATTTTCAATCAGATATACCAATTGATGAATTTATTGATAATGTAAAATCGAATATTGCTACAAAAGACCTTACGTTATATTCACCTAACAATATTACAATGAATGAGTTAGAAAAGTTTCTAGCTTAACTGCTAAATTTCCCCGTATCCCCCATATATTAAAGGCCACTCTCAATGATATTGAAAGTGGCCTAACTATTATTGCGCCAAGGCCCAAGTATTGTCAGTGGGTCTTAAGACCCCTTTATCTTTAATCGTTAAGCCATCCATCAGATGGATGATATTGCGCCCTGCACTTTCGTCACGCCACAATATGTCGGTTTTACCGTCACCATCATAATCACCCATGTTGGCAATTTGCCAGTTAGTATCGGCTACCGTACTCATCAGTTGGCTGGTTTTGATTTGACCATCTTCCATCAAATAAACCCAGTTACGACCGTCTACTTGGTTTCTTAAGATAATGTCATCCGTACCATCACCGTCTAAGTCTCCAGTCCCGGCTATCGTCCAATCTGAGTTAATTGAGTTTAAGGTGTAACGGTTTGCTATCTGACCATTTTCCATTATCCAGATGTAGTTGATACCTGTGACTTGATGACGCCATATCACATCATCAGTGCCATCACCGTTGATATCCCCAATGGCCACTATCTTGTAATTCAAGTCTGTAACCCACAGCGACGGTTGACTCGTACCAATGCTCAACCCATCCATCATGTAGAACCAGGTATCGCCTCGATCTACTCTGCGCCACAAGACATCGCCTTTACCATCACCGTTAAAGTCACCACTGCCGGCAAGCTCCCACTGCGGGGCATCAACGTAGTTCAGCACTTTACGGGCTTTGATATTTAAACCGTCCATCAAATAGATAAAGTTTTGACCTGTTATGGTATTGCGCCAGAAAATATCCGATTTACCATCATCATCATAATCACCCTGACCGGCCATCAACCAACCATCGTCTTGCACCACATTGATTGGGCTTGCGAATTCAGTTTGCACGCCATCCATCGCCCATAAAAAGTTCCAACCTTTAGCATCGCTGCGCCATAACAGGTCAGATTTGCCGTCGCCGTCTACGTCGTTTTTGACGATAGTTTCATCACTTGAACCACCAGATGAAGATTGGTTTGAACCAGAGTTTTTATTATTTTGACCAAACTTTGGCCACGCACTATTCATTAACCCAGCACTTCCTTCGAATGCATAAAGACTATTATCTGACGAGCCAACATATACAGTCCCATCAGGGGCTATCGCTGGAGAGCTATACATTCCTACACCTGTTTTATAAGTCCACTTAGTGGAACCATCTTCAGGGTTTACAGCATAAAATGTACCGTCTTGACTACCAAAATAAATGCTGCCGTCACTGGCTAATGCTGCAGAATAGTTAACACCACCAAGAGTCAAAATAGTCCACTTCTTTGTGCCATCTGGATTAATAGCAGTTAGCCTATCATCGAATTGCCCTCCAATATAAATTGTTCCATCGGTTGCTACGACAGGGGAAGAATGTTGGATATCAGCGTTTCTATAGGTCCATTTAAGACTTCCATCTGGATCTAAAGCATAGAGTTTGCCATCATAAGAGCCCTGATATATTGTACCATCGTTTCCTATTGCCGCTGACCCTCCTACAAAAAATCCCGTTTCATAAGACCACTTCAACGTACCATCTGGATTCAATGCAATGATGTTCTTACCTGAACTCGCATATATAGTGCCATCAGGGGCAATACTTGGTGATTCAACAGGGATCCTTCCCGTTTCATATGACCATTTTAATGTGCCGTCAGAGTTAATGGCATATAGATAATCATCATCTGCCTCTACATATAAAGTGCCATCGCTACCGATTGATGGCGCATCGACTTGCTCTCCAATTAGATATGACCACTTTAACGAGCCATTTGCGTTTAAAGCAAACAGGCTCCCACCACTGGTACCAAAATGTATTGTGCCATCATCAGCCACTACAATTGCCCCCCTAGGCTGATATCCTGCTTGATAACGCCATAAAAGCGAACCATCAGGGTTTAAAGCATACAAATAACCATCGTGCGAAGCGATGTAAATTTTGCCATCAGAGGCAATACCTGGAGAGCTAACAATACGACTACCGGTTTCATAACTCCACTTAACATCACCATCAGCAGCGTGTGTGATACTAAACGGCTGCAACAAAAAAAGTAATAATATGGTATTTAATTTATATTTTTTAGAAATCAACATTATTAGTTTACATCCTATGTAATTTACAAAATATTCAAGTAAAGTGATTTGTGAACCCCATAGTAGCTTAAAAAACATACAGAACAATAAAAAACCTTCAATATAGATTTTCTATTTTTCGCAAAACCATAGTATTTTATTTATTCTAGAATATTTGTAATTGGAGGTTATAAAAATAGCGTACCAGCTATAAAAATCCCACCAATTGGCGGGATTTAAACAAACTTAGTTAATTTGAATTTTTCCTATTCACTTAGCCAAGGTCCAAGTATTGTCAGTCGGTCTTAAGACCCCTTTATCTTTAATCGTTAAGCCATCCATCAAATGGATGATATTGCGCCCTGCACTTTCGTCACGCCACAATATGTCGGTTTTACCGTCACCGTCATAATCACCCATGTTGGCGATTTGCCAGTTGGTATCTGCTACCGTACTCATCAGTTGGCTGGTTTTGATTTGACCATCTTCCATTAAATAAACCCAGTTACGACCGTCTACTTGGTTTCTTAATATAATGTCATCCGTACCATCGCCATCTAAGTCTCCGGCACCCGCTATACTCCAATCTGCATTTATTGCATTTAAGGTGTAACGGTTTGCTATCTGACCATTTTCCATTATCCAGATGTAGTTGATACCTGTGACTTGATGACGCCATATCACATCATCGGTGCCATCGCCGTTAATATCACCTATCGCGCTTATCTTGTAATTTAAGTCGGTTACCCATAATGACGGTTGATTGGTACCTATACTTAAGCCATCCATCATATAGAACCAGGTATCACCTCGGTCTACCCGGCGCCACAACACGTCGCCTTTACCGTCAGCATTAAAGTCACCACTGCCACGTAACTCCCACTGCGGAGCATCCACGTAGTTCAGCACTTGACGGGCTTTAATATTAAATCCATCCATCAGGTAGATAAAGTTCAAACCAGTGACAGTGTTACGCCAGAAAATATCTGACTTACCATCAGCATCATAATCGCCCTGACCAGCCATCAACCAACCATCGTCTTGTACTACATTAATTGGGCTTGCTTCTTTGGTTTGAATCCCATCCATCGCCCACAGGAAGTTCCAACCTTTTACGTCACTCCTCCACAATAAATCAGATTTACCGTCACCGTCTACATCGTTTTTGGCGACATAAGTCACCTCACTAAAGCGATTTGGATCAAGAGGGTATGCATCATCAATATCTAACACACCATCGTTGTCATCGTCGGCATCAGCACCCATTCCAAGTGACACACAAGCCGCACCGCATTCGTTTGGAGCACCATCATTGTCGGTATCGATATAAGTACTAATAGCTATAAGTGGGAATGCATCATTTACATCTAATACGCCATCATTATCATTATCTGGATCACTTAAATCAGGTATACCATCTTTATCACTGTCCAAGAAATATTGTGCTACATCTAACGGAAATGTATCAATATTATCTTTATAGCCATCGCCATCGAAGTCAGGGAATGCACCGCCATCGTTTAAAATAAATGATAATTGGTTATGATTAAACAATTGTCCCACAGATAATGAAGTTAAAAATATTACACCTTCATCAATATTATTTTGAATTTCTAACTCGTTAAACCTAGAGCTAGATGGGTCTGAGAAGCTAATATGTTGCAACTCCGTACCTGACAATACAACCTTATGAGTTCCACTGGCCTGAAAGTTATGCTCACTGTAGTAATTACACTTTGTAATACCGCTATTGCAATGTGATACAGCCGAACTCAACTGCGTAAAATCACCTTTTAATTCCAACACACCCGCTGTCAACCAATCGCCATTGTAGTAGTTTCGATACTGGCTACTATCAGTATCAAATCCACCAAACCGGCTGTCCATGAAAAAGTCGCCTTCTACTAACAGGTAATCCCCAGGATTTTCCATACGGAGAATGCCGTCACTATAGGTATAGCCAGACGCTGTATTCTCATCAGCCTTTTGAATACGGTAATCACCTTTAACAATCAAGGTACCGCCTGACATATCAAGGGTTCCTGAAGAGTGGTAAATATCACCTTCGACGGTCAATGTATGGCCATTCAGCTTTAACTCTTTGCCATTTAAAAACAAATCGCCTTTGACTAACTGGTTATCACTTAATATCCATGAATGCGTCTCAATTTTTACATTACGAACAAATGAATCGTCTGCAGAATATAACTCATTTACAACAAATATTGATTCGAAAACAACACCTTCTTCAGAGTTATTTTTAACATCAAGAATATTAAACTTAGAGCTACCTGAAGATGGGTCCGCAAAACGAAGACTTTGCAATTCAGTGCCTGACAATACAACCTTATGAGTTCCACTGGCCTGAAAGTTTTGCTCACTGTAGTAATTACAATCTGTAATACCACTACTGCAATGTGATTTAGCCGAACTCAACTGCGTAAAGTCTCCTTTTAATTCCAACACACCCGCAGTCAACCAATCGCCATTGTATTTTTTGTTGTACGTACTTCCCGTATCGAAACCACCATATTTACTATCCATAAAAAAGTCACCTTCCACTAAAAGGTACCCTTCGCTATCCTCCATACGCAGAACACCTTCGCTGAAAGTATATTCATCCTCAATTTCGGTTGTTTTTTGTATTCGGTAGTCTCCTTGTATTTCTAATGATCCTGCACCTAAATTTACTGTTCCGCCTTTTTGCAGAATACTTCCAGAAAGATCAAAACTCGCATTGGTTAATTCCAAACTCCCGCCATCAATTGTTACATCACCATCTACAGACAAAGAGTATTCTTTTAAATCTAACCCTCCTTTAATGATTAAATTACCAACAATAGCGAGGTCTTTTGTTAAACTCACAGAGCCTGATAGAGATAAATCATATGGCCACTCATTTTCTTGAATTAAAAAAAGGCTTGCGATATTTATGTTAGAGGCACCTTCAATAGGAGTGCCTGTTGATGACAATCCTCCGACGACAAAAGTAGGGCTATCTATATTTACACCCAATTGACTAATGTTTTTAATCTCCAAAACATTAAACCTAGAACTACCTGAAGATGGGTCTGAGAAGCTAATATGCTGCAACTCCGTACCTGACAATACAACCTTATGAGTTCCACTGGCCTGAAAGTTATGCTCACTGTAGTAATTACACTTTGTAATACCGCTATTGCAATGTGATACAGCCGAACTCAACTGCGTAAAATCACCTTTTAATTCCAACACACCAGCTGTCAACCAATCGCCATTGTAGTAGTTTCGATACTGGCTACTATCAGTATCAAATCCACCAAACCGGCTGTCCATGAAAAAGTCGCCTTCTACTAACAGGTAATCCCCAGGATTTTCCATACGGAGAATGCCGTCACTATAGGTATAGCCAGACGCTGTATTCTCATCAGCCTTTTGAATACGGTAATCACCTTTAACAATCAAGGTACCGCCTGACATATCAAGGGTTCCTGAAGAGTGTATAAAACTATCTTCCACAGTCACTTTACCACTACTAATGTATACACCACCGGCTTCAAGACTAAGCTCCCCACCGATAGTGACCTCTCCTTTATTTATATTGGTCTTACTTCCTCGTAACTTAAGTTGACCTCCTACAATTAACCGATAACCGTTTAAATCAAAGGTGTTTGACGTTACTGATAAATCACCCCAAATTGTTACATCTTCGTAAAGGGTTACATAGCTACAATTAAGTTCGAGATTACTAAAATATATATCATCTAAGCGGCACCGGTTGGCGACAGTTCCATCGTCTAATTCTCGGTTATTAATCTGCTCTGTTTTAGAAACGCCTTCTGCGCCATATTTTGTAGGGTCTGTTCCTCTTAAACACTCTTCAACATTCGTTACATTATCCTTATCGAAATCGTCAGATGATTTTTCTTGTAAGCCTTTAAAATATTTGTCTTCGCATAAGTCTTCCATTCCGTCATTGTCAGTATCTCTCGGGTCAATAAAAACCGACGTATAAAAATTAGAAACCTGTGTTCCTCCACTGATATAAAACTCAAACTCTTCCCCACCCCAAAGATATGCACCAAATTCTTCAACAGATGCTCTTAAAGTGTATAAATAACACTCGTCATCAGTTGATGAGTTATCTACATCTAGATACGATTGAAACCACTTGTCTTTGCGTGCATTTCTAAACCAAATATTTGGCCCATATAAAAAATCACCGCATGATTTAACTTTAAACAGTGCTTCGCTATCAGCTCCTACTTCACTCGGATATTCAAGTACTTCAACTGAGTCTGGGGTAGAAATATAATTCAATGTTTGGTTATAAAATAGATACTCTTCCCCTGAGTTAAAAGTAATTGCTGCGTTAATTGAATAAAATAAATTATTTTCATTCAATTGAATGGTAAAAGAAGCCGGAGTTTGCTCTGAATTCAGGTAAGTTATATGCCCCACGCTCTCAGAACTAAAATCAAATTCATCACCCATTTCAGTGAATTTTATTGAACTTATTGTATCTGCCCCCCAATCAGAGAGAAGGCTTGGTGGTATTTCAATAAGGTATTTATTCACTTCATTATCAACTTGGGTTGGTGTTAAGTGAAATGTTAACGGAGTTAAATCTAACTCCCTTTCATCAACAACTGAACTAGAAGGAACCGCTTTAACCTTACAGCCAAATTCCAAAAGTTTAAGACAACTTTCATCACGTATATAGGTCAGCATTGCTCCATCTATGTAGTCGTTATATCTACCAGCTTCTTTCCAACGTTTTAATATAAAGTCTTGTATAACTAATTTGGCCCATTCGTCACTTGCCAGATTAACTCTCATCTCGTGAGCGATTTCAGATTGTATTTGAGCTAGCAGGTATCGAATAGCGTCAACGCCTTTATTCGTGGTCTCTTCAATAGACTCAACTTTCGTTATAAACTGATAAGTTTCATATAGATAACTACCACTTTTCGCCACATCATCCATACTATTTAAAAATAATTTGAGTTGGTAAAGCGATTCTCGATTCCCAGTACCATAAGCTATTAGGTTATTGAATACTCGGTATCTAGTTTTTATTTTCCTAGCATCTTGAGCAATAGCGAACATTGTTTTAGCACTTTTAACAGCACTAACGGTATCTCCCAAAATCTTTTTAAGAGCAATGATTGATTCAATTTTTTCGATCGTATCAGAGAGTTCACTTACTTTAGATAATGTAGAAGCAATACTTGCTCTTGATTTAAAAATGCCGTTATCGTAAATAGAGTCAACCATTTTTAACAAAATTTCAGGATCATTTTTATCGTATACAAAGTCACTATCAGCGATATCATATAAATTCACTATATGTGCTTCTAGTTGTACCGCCACCTCTTGACTACTCTTTGCCGCAACCTCTCCTAATTCCTTATTTTGAATAAACAAAATATCAGTAATAGGAGTCGAGTATGACTGGCGCGATATAAACGAACAAAATACAAAAAATATACAAATAAAAATTTTACGCACAAATGTTTCCCAAAAGTGAATGACGATGTCATTATTTAATAATGATAATATTTTTAATCTATTCTTCTTTTTTTCAAAAAAGGCATTTTTCGTAAATACTTGAATGTTAATTTGAAACAATAAATAGTCATAGTATTCACTCGCTAGTTTTTATACTCCATAACGCAATTTACACAATCGATGTTAATTATCTCTCTCCAAAACACTACCCGGTGTATCCCATGCGATCCCAGTTGAACTTTTGATATTCTGGTATCACTTCATCTGCTGAGCCCACCATTTTTATACTGCCTTGTTCTACCCCGATAGCTCTGTCGAACTGCCGGTTTACTTAAAGTAATTGCATGAAAAAATTACAATTAAAAAAACAGGAGCCAATTAACTAACTTCATTTTGAGGGATATATGAGTAGCTGTAATCAAAAAATTGCTTACTGTATAATTTTCTGATCATATCATTTCTTCATTTAAGAGCCTAACCCATATATTTTTAATCCTAATAAAATTAATAGGTTGAATTACTTTTGATAGATTTGTGATAGATTTCAAGGAAGTTGATGTGTGTCTAAATAGTCATTTTGCTACATTGAATAAACACTTCTAGTTAAATACTAAAATTAGCTGTTAGGATTGATGAAAAGATGGAACAAAGTAGTTCAAGAAGTCGCTCATTGTTAGAAATAGCATTTAATAACCAGTGTAAATTTAACAATCAAAAGAAAACCGAGGTAGCTAAAGTATTTTGTATGAGCTACCCAACATTATATCGGAAGCTACTACCCGACTCAGAGCTTCCCCTTTCTGGAGAAGCGGTAGGTTACTGGTTAACTATTCACAATGATCCAGATCCTAAAAGTTCAGGAAGATTTGCTATGGGTGATATTTATTTAAAAAAAAAATGAATGAGCTTCTGTTCCTTTGATAATATTAAAAATCACATTTCTACCTTAGTGGTAGCATAATGACTCATGACTTAAATAACCTGAGCTCGGGCTAAATAGAAAAAAGGATATCAATGAAACGTAGGTTATTTATACATCTTGGCCCGAGCAAAACAGGCTCTAGCGCCATTCAAGGTTTTTTCAGAGATATTGGCTCAAAATCAATTCTGTATCCAGAAACAGGAAGATGGCCTGATGGCTCTCACCACAAACTCGTATTTGCTCATCAGGGTAAACATAAACATGGCTTGATTGATATCCCACTTTGGCAAGATTTGTCTGCCCAATTAGATAAAGAAATATCACTTTCAACCCAAGACATTCTTATCAGCTCAGAATTAGCCACACTAGATTTTGTAAAAACAATCAAAAACTTACTGGATAAATATCAATTAGAAATATCCTTAATTCTAATTGCACGCAATCCTCTAGAAAGAGCAGCCTCTGCTTACAATCAACATGTTAAAGATGAGGTAATAGGATTAAGTGAAAATCCGGATGAATTCTTACATCGAAATATCGCTAGTTTTAGTTTCGAAAGCTTATTTAAAAAATGGCAATCTTTAAAACTTCCGATAATTGCAATGCCATATAAAGCTGAGTTGCCTTTAATTACTCGATTTTGCAAAGCAATTGACGTCAATGTTAATACTTTTTATAACGAAAAGTTTCCAAACAAATCGATGGGCGGGGTGGCTCTTATTGTAATTTTAATTGCCAATAAATTATTGAATTCAGAGGCACAAAGAAGAGATTTTTTCACTCAACTACGACAAGATGAATCATTTAAAATATGGAGAGGCAGTTCATTTCCTTTTAGCAAAAGTGCAAGTAATCAATTTTATAAAGCAGTCAAATCGGATATTGATTGGATATTCAATAAATTTGATTTTGCAGAAGACAGTTTAAACACTACAACACTAAGCGCTTTTTCGTTATCTGAAACCGATATTAAAGATATTTACCGATTACTTGATAATGCAAACATAACTAAAGGTAACTCAAAACTAATATCAAAAACAATTGAGACATTTATTCAAAATAGCTGAAACACCTAATAAAGTGTCAATACCATTACGAAACGTTGCTTTGTATCTAATCGTTATTCATCACAAAAAAAAGGGAAAATGAAGAATACATTTTCCCTAGATAAAATTGAGTAGGCTGCGTTTTCTATATGCCTATTGCGCTAACGTCCAAGTATTGTCAGTCGGTCTTACGACCCCTTTATCTTTAATCGTCAAGCCATCCATCAGATGGATTATATTGCGCCCTGCACTTTCGTCACGCCACAATATGTCGGTTTTACCGTCACCGTCATAATCACCCATGTTGGCGATTTGCCAGTTGGTATCTGCTACCGTACTCATCAGTTGGCTGGTTTTGATTTGACCATCTTCCATTAAATAAACCCAGTTACGACCGTCTACTTGGTTTCTTAATATAATGTCATCCGTACCATCGCCATCTAAGTCTCCGGCACCCGCTATACTCCAATCTGCATTTATTGCATTTAAGGTGTAACGGTTTGCTATCTGACCATTTTCCATTATCCAGATGTAGTTGATACCTGTGACTTGATGACGCCATATCACATCATCGGTGCCATCGCCGTTAATATCACCTATCGCGCTTATCTTGTAATTTAAGTCGGTTACCCATAATGACGGTTGATTGGTACCTATACTTAAGCCATCCATCATATAGAACCAGGTATCACCTCGGTCTACCCGGCGCCACAACACGTCGCCTTTACCGTCAGCATTAAAGTCACCACTGCCACGTAACTCCCACTGCGGAGCATCCACGTAGTTCAGCACTTGACGGGCTTTAATATTAAATCCATCCATCAGGTAGATAAAGTTCAAACCAGTGACAGTGTTACGCCAGAAAATATCTGACTTACCATCAGCATCATAATCGCCCTGACCAGCCATCAACCAACCATCGTCTTGTACTACATTAATTGGGCTTGCTTCTTTGGTTTGAATCCCATCCATCGCCCATAAAAAGTTCCAACCTTTTGCTTCACTGCGCCATAACAGGTCAGATTTACCGTCTCCGTCAACGTCGTTTTCGGCCATCAATAGGCCAATATTAGGGTTTAGTGGCTCGGTATCTTCATTATCAGGAATGCCGTCATTGTCATCATCTGGGTCACAAACATTACCTAAAGCATCATCATCTGAGTTCATTTGATCTTCATTACTAAGATAAACACAATTATCAGTGTTATCGCCAACACGATCCCCGTCATAGTCGCTAACTTCATATTCGTTTAGCGGAAAAGCATCCCAGGAATTTCCAAAACCATCATTATCCTTATCAACATCACAAGCATCACCAAAATCATCCTGGTCGTAATTGAGTTGATCCGAATTAGGGATTAATAGGCAGTTATCTGTATTGTCTCCAATTTCGTCACCATCAGTATCACTGTACTCCCAAGCGATGAAAGGAAAAGCATCTAGCTCATCAATTACACCATCGTTATCGTTGTCATCATCAAACAAATCATCAATACTGTCGGAGTCTCTATCGCCTGTTTTCTGCGAATCAAATGGCCATTCATCAAACGCATCTTCTACACCATCATTATCATCGTCGTTATCGGCATTATCACCAACACCATCAAAATCAGAGTCTTTTGATTCGCTAAACCATCTAGGAAAAACGTCAACAATGTCATCAACACCGTCGTTATCATCATCTAAATCACACCCATCACCTATACCATCACTATCGTAATCAGAGTGTGCTCCTAGAGAATTTAATGGGCAGTTATCTATTGTATTTAGAATTCCATCACTGTCAGAATCGTCACTAATTGCCGTACTAGCATCATACTTTTCCCCGTCAACATTATCACCTATACCATCGCCATCAGAATCTTTCGTTTCAAAAGGATTGTGAGGAAATAGGTCATAAGCATCCGGCGCCCCATCACCATCATTGTCCGGGCCGAGTTCATAAACTGTGAGCTGAATAACCCCAGCTCTAACTTCTAATTGGAATATCTCTGGGTAAGAATCACCATTAACATCTAATAGACCATGATATTGCGAATTGGGAGTTTGGTAATCGCCTCTAGGATCTAGTAAGTACTCTGCTAACGGAGCACCATTTTTTCCGCTGTAAATAAAGACATGTGTATAATATTTAAAGCTGAGGTTTCTCTCAATGATGATAGTAATATCATCAATACCATCCCTGTCATAATCCATTGTAAGTGGTTTAATACCCTTAAGGTGGCTCACGGGTAAATAGCCAATACGATATAAGGTTTGTGTCGAATCAAGTCCACTTACTACTTTAATGTCTGTTATTTCGGAAAAATCTAAAAGATCTGCGTGCCCATCTATATTCACATCGCTAACAGGAAATGTTTGAGGAACTGATTCACGTCTTAGCAACACTGCACCAGGATACAATGAGCTATTTTCTACATTAACATCCTCAATTTGTTCGCCGGTATTACCATCAATAGTAAATCTTCGAGATGAAGATTTAAAAGCTTGCTCTACAAATAATTTAGACCCTTTAATAGAGAAATTTGATATGCTTCTTTCTGAAGGCGATGTCCATTTATATAAAATATTCGCATTTGCTCTGAAAATGGAATTCCCCAAAGCATCCTGATCAAGAGAATCAATATGGCCATCTTGGTCACTATCATAGGCAATAGTCGCATCAAACGGCAGAGGGTCTTCCTGGTCAGAAATTCCATCAAAGTCGCTATCTAAGCCTCGCCTCTCTAGATTAAATATAGAATTTGGTCCGTTAATAGTAGGTTGCCCATAAAAGCCAAATACACCATCAATATTATTGGCCAAACCATCAGCGTCATAGTCTAAGTTAGAAAAACTTTCACTGAAGACTGAACGAATGTGAATATTGTTTCCCTTAAAATCATTAAATCGATTTACATCACTCTGCCTTAATTTCCCTGAACGACCCAAACCAGGAATGTGTGCATATAAATTACCTTTATAATCACCTTGAGCTAACCACCTTGTATCAATATGCACAGCGACTTTTGTATTGTCATTTAATACAGTCAAAGTTGAATCAAGTAGTATCTCCGCATTAAATTCTACTTGACCATTTTCCCCTAATTTAGCTTGAATGAATTTCACTTCAGCATAGGTGTTAGTTAAATCATTTACCGGAATACTGAAATATAAAGGCAAACCACCAAGCGTACCTTCTATAAAAAAATCTGAGGCAGTATGAATCTGATCAAGCGTAAACTCAAAGGCGAAGTTCTCTGAGGAGATATTAGGGCCTTTAAATGTAATACCCGATGGAGATGCACTATTGACTAAATCATTAAATACAACGACATTGCTCGATGTGTTTTTTAATTGGACCTGTGAGTCCGTATCAATAAAATCGTAGGTAATTCGGAATTTTTTAATTTCTTCTTTAGCGGCCCCCTGAGCAACACCATAGGTTTTATATAATGTTAAAAATATTGTATTGGAATCATCACCTAATTCTTCTGGGATAAAAATTTCACCCTTAAAATTAAATAAACAAGGGTGGAGTAACCCCGTTGAAACGCCTGCTATATCATCCGTCCAATACGTACCACTGTTTTTATTCAAAATACCATTTGGGTCCTCAATACTCCAGGTAAAACCATACTCGTTTCCCCATTGACTGGTATAGACATCTGCCCCATCGAGCAATAGCTGTTGACCTGCAACAGAAATCGATATTGCCTCATCCCAACCTACTGGAAAATGTTGTTTTGACGTTTGCTGCTGAAAATAATCCAACGGTTGAAGCGTATTATAACGCGTATAGTATTTATCATCTCTAGTATCAAATACGCGTTGCGCGTCATCCAAATATACAAAACAAGATAATTCGTCACCAAAATTAGTATCGACAGTAAATGTTGGTGGAATATTGCCAGCGTCAACAGGCACAGGAGGTGCATATGTATCAGGTAAAATCATTGTTGACGTTACTGTATAGACAACTGCACCATTATATTGAACTCCCTCACTTTCTAATCTGTAGGTACAACCATACCTAGTATACTCCTCCGGCTGGACGACATTTAACGCAAACTGCTGGAGTAATTCGAAATTAAAAGCACTTACCAAGGGCACTATCTCAGTGGAGTTGGCCTCGACCTCTCCAACAATTTTTTTGAAATGAGCACAATGTGGATTATCCACATCAGGAACTATACTAAACGTTTTTTTTGAGTTTGTTCTGTTAAAAATAAATATACTAGCACTAGGGTTGTTAAACCCTGACTTTTCAGGTTGCTCGAAGAAATAAATAAGTGTTGGGCGATTTGCCGAGAGCTCAAACTCGGGTGGTGGAGGGGGTGTAGGGGGGATATAACCGCCGGTTGAACCACCGCCGGTTGAACCACCGCCGGTTGAACCACCGCCGGTTGAACCACCGCCGGTTGAGCCGCCGCCGGTTGAGCCACCGCCGGTTGAGCCACCGCCGGTTGAGCCACCGCCGGTTGAGCCACCGCCGGTTGAGCCACCGCCGGTTGAGCCACCGCCGCCGGTTGAGCCGCCGACATCATCCCCCTTCCTTTGATCTATACAAAGATACGAGCCACTTTCTGTATCTTCGAAATCATTGTCATTTTTAAACCCAATTGTTCCTTGGCATGCACCATAACCAAATCCTCCATTCTTATTTAGTTGTGTCGAGTTATCCCTCCCTGGGCTTAAATTCCAACTATGGGTGTAATACCCCGCCCCTGAAGAACTAGGACCATCACCACATTGATCACTTGAAAATCGAAGATCGCCACAATAAAATACAAACACTTCTACTTTGCAATTATTTACCATTACAATGTTATCGTAGGAGCTACCTTTTTCTCTTGTTACGTCTACACAACGCGCAGCCCCAATACCCGGATTAGGTGCAGCTTCGACATGTTTCGGGATCCATAGAAAAAATATATAAAAGCAACATATCTTAGTTAAAGTAGAAACATCCATAATCTCACCAATGAAGTAATTAGATTTTTTGATTTACTTATATAATCACTGTGCCAAAACCCAACTTGTATCTGTGGGTCTAAGCACACCTTTATCTTTAATCGTTAAGCCATCCATCAGGTGGATGATATTGCGCCCTGCACTTTCGTCACGCCACAATATGTCGGTTTTACCGTCACCGTCATAATCACCCATGTTGGCAATTTGCCAGTTAGTATCTGCTACCGTACTCATCAGTTGGCTGGTTTTGATTTGACCATCTTCCATCAAATAAACCCAGTTACGACCGTCTACTTGGTTTCTTAAGATAATGTCATCCGTACCATCGCCATCTAAGTCTCCAGTCCCGGCTATCGTCCAATCTGAGTTAATTGAGTTTAAGGTGTAACGGTTTGCTATCTGACCATTCTCCATTATCCAGATGTAGTTGATACCTGTGACTTGATGACGCCATATCACATCATCGGTGCCATCGCCGTTAATATCACCTATCGCGCTTATCTTGTAATTTAAGTCGGTTACCCATAATGACGGTTGATTGGTACCTATACTTAAGCCATCCATCATATAGAACCAGGTATCACCTCGGTCGACCCGGCGCCACAACACGTCGCCTTTACCATCACCGTTAAAGTCACCACTGCCGGCAAGCTCCCACTGCGGGGCATCAACATAGTTCAGCACTTTACGGGCTTTGATGTTTAAACCGTCCATCAAATAGATAAAGTTTTGACCGGTTATGGTATTGCGCCAGAAAATATCCGATTTGCCATCATCATCATAATCACCCTGACCGGCCATCAACCAACCATCGTCTTGCACCACATTGATTGGGCTAGCGAATTCAGTTTGCACGCCATCCATCGCCCATAAAAAGTTCCAACCTTTTGCATCACTGCGCCATAATAAGTCCGAATTACCGTCGCCGTCTAAGTCGTTTTTGACTTTGGCCGTTCTGGTGGGGTCAAGAGGGAATGCGTCATCTACATCTAAAACACCGTCATTATCATCGTCGGTGTCAGCCGCCAGACCCAACGCGACACAACTTTCGTCACATGTGTTTGGTGCGCCGTCGTTGTCAGTATCGAGTAAGTTCCCAATTGAAACTAACGGGTAAACATCAACACCATCCGTTAGATTATCGCCATCAGTATCTCTGTCTAAGTATGAAGTACCCAATCTATATTCTTCAGAGTTGCTTAGCCCATCACTGTCTAAATCTCGAAGATCATAAATAAACAAAAATGCGTCATCAAAACGAGAACTCACCGCATCAGAGCCACTTAAATCAACTCGATACAAAATACTGCGAGTCCCTTCAGGTATTAAACTGGTTAACTCTCTTTTCATCCACACATATCTGTCAGTAGAAGCATTGGATATGATGCTAGGGGCGCCAATGACTTCTCCGTCATTATCTTTAAACACTAAAGTGATTCCAGCACTGTCTCCAGCACTCCACCCACCGTATCTAACTTGCATGGCATTAGCTTCCAGTGCCTCCGCCAATGCAACTTCATCACTAAAGCCCAAGTCAAAAAGATTAACCTCTTGCGATATATAGCCACTACCACCACGAGAGTCATTCCGAGTACCAACCATTAAATCATCTATTTCAGCTCTATTTTTAAGTAAATAGGGGTACAAAGAAGAAAATGTCCAGTGGGTTTGTCTCGTTAAAAAATCATTATTTAATAAAAAGTTACGCTCAGTAAATTCGATATCGATAACACCATCATTATCATTATCTATGTCGTAAACATCTAACACATCATCGTTGTCCGAATCATTAGCTCGTTCAATAAACAAAAATGCGTCATCAAAACGAGAACTCACCGCATCAGAGCCACTTAAATCAACTCGATACAAAATACTGCGAGTCCCTTCAGGTATTAAACTAATTAACTCTCTTTTCATCCACACATATCTGTCAGTAGAAGCATTGGATATGATGCTAGGGGCGCCAATGACTTCTCCGTCATTATCTTTAAACACTAAAGTGATTCCAGCACTGTCTCCAGCACTCCACCCACCGTATCTAACTTGCATGGCATTAGCTTCCAGTGCCTCCGCCAATGCAACTTCATCACTAAAGCCCAAGTCAAAAAGATTAACCTCTTGCGATATATAGCCACTACCACCACGAGAGTCATTCCGAGTACCAACCATTAAATCATCTACTTCAGCTCTATTTTTAAGTAAATAGGGGTACAAAGAAGAAAATGTCCAGTGGGTTTGTCTCGTTAAAAAATCATTATTTAATAAAAAGTTACGCTCAGTAAATTCGATATCGATAACACCATCATTATCATTATCTATGTCGTAAACATCTAACACATCATCGTTGTCCGAATCATTAGCTCGTTCAATAAACAAAAATGCGTCATCAAAACGAGAACTCACCGCATCAGAGCCACTTAAATCAACTCGATACAAAATACTGCGAGTCCCTTCAGGTATTAAACTAATTAACTCTCTTTTCATCCACACATATCTGTCAGTAGAAGCATTGGATATGATGCTAGGGGCGCCAATGACTTCTCCGTCATTATCTTTAAACACTAAAGTGATTCCAGCACTGTCTCCAGCACTCCACCCACCGTATCTAACTTGCAGGGCATTAGCTTCCAGTGCCTCCGCCAATGCAACTTCATCACTAAAGCCCAAGTCAAAAAGATTAACCTCTTGCGATATATAGCCACTACCACCACGAGAGTCATTCCGAGTACCAACCATTAAATCATCTACTTCAGCTCTATTTTTAAGTAAATAGGGGTACAAGCCTGATAAGTACCAGCCTTCAATATTATTAGAAAAAAAACTATTTGTGATAATATTAAGTTCAGTACCTGATTCATCAACAATACCGTCATCATTACTATCTAAATTAAAAGCGAGCAACGAGAAACTCATACTCAAACTAAATACTAAAGCTAAAAATTTGTTAATTTTTTTATTCACAATCTTTCCCTTGTTCCTTTTTTGATTTATTTACATTTGCTAAAATCTGAACTTACGCTGCTGTTCAAAAATAAAAAACCGCATATTTACATAGAAATAAATATTTTTATCGACAGTATTATTGGCTTAAAGCCATCCTTCATCCTAAACTCCGTATCTTTTTTGTTCTTTACGCTGCCTACTCTGCTAGCTTATTAGGAAAACTTTCATAATTAATCGCAAGGTAACAGGTAGAGCGACTTGGGCACTTCCTGAAATATCGAACAAGTCTGAAAAAAAGATAGAGGTAAAGGTCCTTTATACAACATAACAAGGAAACAATTTTTGAGAACAAAACTGAGGGAAGGTAGGCCACCTATTCCATAGCGGTTCAATTATCATCCTGATATATTTTTCATATGATATTTATTAAGTTACAAACAGATAAAATAGCAACTTATTACTTTAGTATATTTCAAATCTACGGCGAATTATAAATAATAACAAAAGAATAAACAATAGGGGAATCAGCACTTTAAAGCACCTCATCGGTTGGCCGCCCTTCCTTTAAACCACTACCCCAAATGCCTCCTTAACTAAAATAAAAAAGGCCAACTCATATGACTGAGATGACCTTTTCTATTTGCGTTACCGGAAATTTGGCTTATTTAGCCAACTGCCAAGTATTGTCAGTCGGTCTTACCACCCCTTTATCTTTAATCGTCAAGCCATCCATCAAATGGATGATATTGCGGGCGGCACTTTCGTCACGCCACAATATGTCGGATTTGCCGTCGCCGTCATAATCACCCATGTTGGCGATTTGCCAGTTGGTATCTGCTACCGTACTCATCAGTTGGCTGGTTTTGATTTGACCATTTTCCATCAAGTACGCCCAGTTACGACCGTCTACTTGGTTTCTTAAGATAATGTCATCGGTGCCATCACCGTCTAAGTCACCGACCCCGGCAACTGTCCAATCGGTATTCACGGCATTGAGGATATAGCGACGACTTATCGCACCGTCGATCATTAACCAGATATAATTAATGCCTGTGGCTTTATTGCGCCACATCACATCATCATAGCCATCGCCATTGAAATCACCTGTGCCGACGATTTGGTAATTCAGGTCATTGACTACCAATGACGGTAAGCTGATACCAATTTTGGTGCCATCCATTAAATAAAGCCAGGTATCACCACTGTCTACACGGCGCCACAATACATCACCTTTACCATCACCATTAAAGTCGCCACTGCCCTTGACTTCCCAGTGAGGCGCCCCTACGTTGTTCAACTCAGCTTTTTTGACAATGGTGAATCCATCCATCAGGTAGATGCAGTTCTGTCCAGTTTCGCTATTACGCCAGAAAATATCCGATTTACCATCCCCGTCATAATCGCCTTGCCCCACCATGTCCCAATTTACGTCTGCTACGACGTTTATAGGTGTGGTAGACGACGATTGTGCACCATTCATGGCCCACAAGACGTTCCAGCCCTTATCATAACTGCGCCATAGAATGTCTGATTTACCATCACCGTCAACGTCATTCTTAGCAATAGTTATTTCTGCCTGCGATTTAGTCGAGTCGAATGGGAATGCATCATCTACATCTAAAACACCGTCATTATCATCGTCAGTATCAGCTACCATACCAAGCGAAATACATCCTGCATCACAATCATTCGGGGCGCCGTCGAGATCAGTATCCACATAACCTGTAATAGCAATCAAGGGGTAGGCGTCATCACTATCAAACACACTATCATTGTCGTCATCTAAATCTAACACGTCGAGTATGCCGTCCTGATCAGTATCTTGACGCGGCTCGTTGCTCTCTAATGCTAATGCTGCCGCAACGGATGAACACCCCCCCGTATCTTGAGCCACCAAACCAATAACATTTTCACCTACTTGCAAATACGCTAGTACATCGGCTTGTTGATCAGGCCCCATAACAAGCGTGTTTTCAGAAAACACTTCTATACCGTTGATATAAGCAGTTAAATCATCATCTGCCGTCCCAAATAGTTGAGCAGAACGAACATACTTCATGTCTTCAATAACAAATTTTTTGCGTAAATAAATTCTGTCTGAGCCGGTTTCATCCCATATCCTGTGTACGTTCTCAACACCCAATAAATCGTATGCACTAGGTTTCCAACTGCAGCTATGTTGACCAACAACAGCCTGGCTCCAATTACTATCGTCAAATTCCGGTAATGACCAAGTATTTGTATTATCAACTGCAACATTGTTGTCCACCAACCAGTCATCATCAGTAAGGATATATTCGGTAAAACTATAATTAGCCGGAAACTCCAGCCAATTCGAGTAATTCACCAAGCCAGTATCACTATCTAAAGTGCCATCATAGATAAAACTTAAGGTTTTAGGGTTTGCACCTTGATTGATTTCAGCTGTGTCTTCTTGGCCCCACCAATTACTTTGAACATCAAGGGTAAAGGGGGTGTAATTCTCTATGGCGTAACCGGTATTGCCGTAAATGTCATTATTATTTAATACAGCATTGGCTTCTCCATTAACACTGACACCAAATACTAAGTTATTGGTAATGCGATTATTTGTTAAGACAATGACAAAATTACCCAATTCGTTATAACGACGATCATGTTCAAGA
This sequence comes from Paraglaciecola sp. L3A3, assembly GCF_009796765.1. Taxonomy (NCBI): domain Bacteria; kingdom Pseudomonadati; phylum Pseudomonadota; class Gammaproteobacteria; order Alteromonadales; family Alteromonadaceae; genus Paraglaciecola; species Paraglaciecola sp. L3A3. Next base: position 1,091,582 of record NZ_CP047023.1, on the reverse strand, counting down.
TAAATCCCCCCTCCATTACTATCTATAGTGTTATTTATTACAGAAGGGAGATTCTTACTATCATAAACACGAATATATAACCCGGGCCCTGCATTACCGGTTATTTCATTGTCATGGATAGAGGGTTGACTGAACCTATCGTTCGATGGCCGAAATAAAATACCACCATCCACATTGTTGCGCACTTTATTGTTACTAATCGCTAATGTACTGTTCTCAGGCATATCCGTATCGAAATATAATCCATAACCACCATTGCTTTCTATAATGTTATCTTCAATTAAAAATTCGCCTGCATAACTTGTGAAATAAATACCGTGGCCTTCATTTCCAATCACCGAATTGCCTCTAAAAATAAATGAAACTGTCCAATAATAGATCTCGACGGAGCCTTGATTATTACTTATCTGGTTATTGGTTAATGTTAAATTGCCGCCCCCCCAAAAACGAATTGACTGCCCATTACCACTTATCTCGTTGCCATCAATTAAAAAGTGAGATTCTCTCCCGCGGCCATCAATCGCATAACCACTATTGTGACTAAAGACGTTATTGGTGAGAGTAATAGTTGATTCAGTTTCATCATATTTAGCATTGTAAGAGTCTTCGAATTTAATTCCAGCGCCATTATTTGAGAGTTCACTGTTGGTTAATGTCAGTATCTGCCCGTCACCATCCATATTTAAATCAATGCCATATGCACTGTATTGAATGGTCGTATAATCCATAGTGACCGACTCTGCCCCATATATTTCATTACCATCAACGTCGCGAGCCCAGCCTCGCACTAAAATACCTCCCCAGTCACCAATAGTCGGCTCATTGGAACTACTGGTGAGTATCACCCGTTTGTCAGCTGTGCCAACAACACTCAAATTGCCTTCTATAACCAATTCACTGTAAGCGGCCCTAGGTAAATACTGCGATGCACTATGATCGTCGCTGTTGGCAAGAAACAACACGGTTACACCCGGCATAATCGTTAAGGTTGTATTGACGGCGACTGTCACATCGCCAGTAATCAGATAAGGGCTATTATCTTCTGTCCACACAACATCTTCGTAAAAGGTGGTGCCTCTTATTACGGTTTTAGCAAACGCATTACCTGCACTAAATTCACCCTTGCCGTTATTTAGATACAGCTTATCGTTAGGCCCGCCATCACCGGCCAGCCCATCAAGGTCGCTATCACCGTCTGCATCAAGGAGTGTGAGTACGGTGGTATCATCCGTTTCAATGCCAATATCCACAACTGTTGAAAAATCACCATTGCCATCATTGAAGTAGACCTTATTGGATTGCTCACGATTAGTGACCAACACGTCTAAATCACCATCACCATCGACATCGCCCACGGCCATCGCTTGAGTGGTATCGGTTTCAATGCCAATATCCACGCCACTGGCAAAGCCGCCATTGCCATCATTTAAATACAGTTTATTGGTTTGACCATCATTACCTACTAACACGTCAAGGTCGCCGTCTTGGTCAAGATCATTGAGTATTAGTACGTTGGTATTATCGGTATCATCACCAATGCTCAGCGCTTCGGCAAAGAAATAGTTGTAATAACCATAAGTACCATTATTCAGATAAAGCTTATTGGTTTGACCATTATTACCGGTTAACACGTCTAGGTCGCCGTCATTGTCTACGTCACCTAAAACAAGTGTAGTGGTTTCATCACGGTAACTGCTTACATCTAACGAGTCGGAAACATTTATATACAGTGTGATACCGTTAGAACTACTTACTACAGCATCCAGGTCGCCATCACCGTCAACATCTCCAAGAGCGACCGCATACTCTGCATCCTGTCGCTTATTAATAGTCACACTGCTGGCAAAGCCGCCACTACCATCATTTACATACAGATCATTACCAGTTAAAACGTCTAGGTGACCATCGCCGTCTACATCACCAACTGCCATTGCCATGGTAGGACTATAATAGCCAATGGCCACCCCAGTCGCAAAAACACCAGTGCCATCATTCAGATAAATCTTTTTGTTTTGACTAGCCTTACCAGCAAGGAGGTCCAGGTCGCCATCTTGGTCAAAGTCGATCAGTACAATTACTTCGTTTTTGCCCTTATCATCGCCAATAGCCACGCCACTGGCAAAGGCGCCACTACCATCATTCAAATACAGTTTATTGGCTGCATCTAAATTTCCTACCAACAAGTCCAAGTCACCATCCCCGTCTACATCACCCAATGCAAGGGATGCAGCATCTCTATCAATGTAACCTCCGCTGGTAAAGCCCTGAAACGTGCCATCAGATGCAACACCATTGTTCAGATACAATGTATTGTATTGACTTTCATTACCCGCAATGACATCGAGATCACCATCGCCATCTACATCACCGAGTACAATTTCCCGAGTTACACTAGCCACATCACTAATGGCTAAACCACTAGAAAAACCACCTGAACCATCATTTAAATATAAGGTGTTTGTTTGCCAGTAATTACCTGCTACCACGTCTAAGTCGCCATCACCGTCCATATCACCGACCTGAATTGACCTGGTACGATTTACATCGTCACTGATGTTCACTCCATCTGAAAATTCTCCTTGCCCATTATTAAAATATATCTTATTGGTAACGCCAAAACTTCCACCATCATGACCCGCCACCACGTCTAAATCGCCATCACCATCCATATCTGCTAATACAATTGCGCGGGCCCAATGACTACTAATGACAATCCCTTCACTGTTTAAATCAAACCACGGATATAGTCGTTGTTTATGCCAATAATGGGCTACGTATTTCTCTGTAGAAGTCCACTGTCGCTCGATTTGAGCGCGCTCTATCAATGCCTCAATTGAGAAATCCTCAGGAAAAAGCAAATCTATTGAACTGGCTGTTGCATTACCAACAATCAGCGTTGATAACAGTATCAAACACATTTTCCGATATTTTTTGGATAATTTTGACGTGGTATCTAGCCACTTTGAACGGATATTTAAAAGACAGACTGTAAAGCGGTATTCATCCATGATGGCTTATCCTCTATATTTTTTAATTACATTACTCGAAGCATACTTGTTTTATGGGGGGCAACTAACCGCTAGGACAAAATTTAATATGGAAACGGGTTTTACCTGTCATTGAGTAATTTCTCACCGATTAATTAAGCCACTAGGGATTTTAGCACTCAATAATTAACCAAAAATTTAAAAATTGTTAAAAAAAATCCCGCATATAGCGGGATTTAATTTGGTTTTCTACTTAGCCAATTGCCAAGTATTGTCAGTCGGTCTAAGGACCCCTTTATCTTTAATCGTCAAGCCATCCATCAGGTGGATGATATTGCGCCCTGCACTTTCGTCACGCCACAATATGTCGGTTTTACCGTCACCGTCATAATCACCCATGTTGGCAATTTGCCAGTTAGTATCTGCTACCGTACTCATCAGTTGGCTGGTTTTGATTTGACCATCTTCCATCAAATAAACCCAGTTACGACCGTCTACTTGGTTTCTTAAGATAATGTCATCCGTACCATCGCCATCTAAGTCTCCAGTCCCGGCTATCGTCCAATCTGAGTTAATTGAGTTTAAGGTGTAACGGTTTGCTATCTGACCATTTTCCATTATCCAGATGTAGTTGATACCTGTGACTTGATGACGCCATATCACATCATCGGTGCCATCGCCGTTAATATCACCTATCGCGCTTATCTTGTAATTTAAGTCGGTTACCCATAATGACGGTTGATTGGTACCTATACTTAAGCCATCCATCATATAGAACCAGGTATCACCTCGGTCGACCCGGCGCCACATCACATCCCCTTTACCGTCACCATTAAAGTCACCACTGCCGGCAAGCTCCCACTGCGGGGCATCAACATAGTTCAGCACTTTACGGGCTTTGATGTTTAAACCGTCCATCAAATAGATAAAGTTTTGACCGGTTATGGTATTGCGCCAGAAAATATCCGATTTGCCATCATCATCATAATCACCCTGACCGGCCATCAACCAACCATCGTCTTGCACTACATTGATTGGGCTTGCGAATTCGGTTTGCACGCCATCCATCGCCCATAAGAAGTTCCAACCTTTCGCTTCACTGCGCCACAATAAGTCAGATTTACGATCGCCATTAACGTCGTTGCGAACTCTAGGTCGAGTTGAATCGGTAGGATATTTGTCTTCTAAGTCATTAAGACCATCTCCATCGGTATCTGCAAGAACAGGGCTGGTACCCATCTCTACTTCGACACTATCAGACAATCCATCTCCATCAGTATCGCTATTTGCAATATTGGTGTTGCGTTGGTATTCCTCGAGGTTAGTTAGGCCATCTTCATCATAATCCAAAGTAGCATCGCTGCTATTGAGGCGGTCTAACTGCACTGAGTAAAACATTTCCCACCAATCGGGGATCAAGTCGCCATCACTATCGTGAGTCGTATTAACTACAAATTCGGTGCCAACTCCCCAACTGCGAATTAAGGCTATATCATTTTTAGGTAACGAGCCTTGAGTTAACACAATATTAGAACTAAGAATTGTCCCGCTTGCTGGCGCTGAATTGCCTGTATACAGTTTAGGATAAATACTATTGCTCTTCGATTGCGTTGGATCAAGATTGCCCAGATCCCAGTGCGCCCATTCATAAACCTCACAACTAGAGCCGCTGCAACTATCGACACCGGCAGTGGATTCAGGCGCACTAGTATAATTGGGTACCATAACCAAAAGATCGACATCGGCTAATTGAATACTGCTGCTATTGGTCGTAACTAGATTTACGTTTATAGAGCTACCAGCGACTAAAGGGGAAATAAAAATACCGCCAGCATTCAAGCTTAATCGTTGTGATGCTTGCACGACAGAGGAAACTGATGCACGCGCAACTAAATTTTCATTATTGCCATCACGTAATTCACCTTCAACCACCAACACCTGGCCGGGTATTCCGCTGCTTAACACTTCTAAAGTAACAGTTTCATCTATCCAACGCTGATTATCCAAGTTGCCAATAGGCCAAAGAATTTTTTTACCTTCTAAAACTTTCAAACCTGAAGCGGATACATATTGATAGCCCTCAGGAACTTCAAAAGACATCAATGCATTTTTAAGCGCCGTTCCAGTAATATTACCTAAACTTAGTTTAAAGGTTTGCTGTTCGCTAGGTTGTATTGCATATTTATCTGCTTCTAATACTAACTGGGGATTACTCACAGACGCTTTAGCAGCATAACTCACAGTGGGTTTTGTGCCAACAGCATAGCTACCGCTACTTTCGCTAACGACTGCATGACTCACCCAAGGAGCCCCATCGACTGGATCATTACCGTAAACAGGAATCAACAACACTCTGGATTCTCCTGCATCAAGTTGTCCAATGGTTAATGTGCCCCATTCGCCTCCTCCACAATAAATTGAAGAACAATTAGCAATAGTGGGTAAAGAAGCACTTTCACTGAATCGAGATGCCGCAGCCATCATCACATTCAACTGTACATCGGTTAGAGATAAACTGCCCTTGTTTGCCACTACATAACGATAATAGAGATAATCAGAATTAGGTTTAAAGTCTCCAGTGACAGTTACATCTAGAGTTAAATCAACTCCAGCCTTAATTACCACACTTTCTGAAGCTCTGACCAAAGAAGGCCCACCGTTGTTCATTTGAGCTTCGCTGACTAGTACCATGCCGTCCGCTATTCCGTCAGGAGCAGTGACCGTAACGTAACGTTTACCACTGGTACCACTGTTGAGTGTATTAATACCCCAACTCACCACACCATCTGCGAAAGTGCCGCCATCACTGGCTTTGACAAATGACACGCCATCAGCTAGCGCTACTTCCAATTCTAAATTCTGAATTGCACTGCCAGAAACGTTGCCATAGCTTATTTCATAACGGTGATTTTCTTGTGCTGCCACTACCTGCTTATCTGAGGTAATCGACATCATTAACCCTAATGAGTCGTCATACAGTACAGTAGGTTTTGTGCCTACCGTATAGCTACCACTACTTTCGCTAACGACTGCATGACTCACCCAAGGAGCACCATCAACTGGATTATTATCATAAATAGGGATGAGCAACACTTGGGATTCTCCTGCATCCAGCTGCCCTATGGTCAATGTTCCCCACTCACCTCCTCCACAATAAATTGAAGAACAATTAGTAATAGTGGGTAAAGAAGCACTTTCACTGAATCGAGATGACGCAGCCATCATCACATTCAACTGTACATCGGTCATCGTTAGCGCACCTTTATTGGCGACTACATAACGGTAATACAAATATTGTCCCGGCGTGCGTGTGTCGCCTGTAACGGTGACATCCAGAGTTAAATCAACTCCAGCCTTAATTACCACACTTTCTGAGGCTCTGACCAAAGAAGGCCCACCGTTGTTCATTTGAGCTTCGCTAACCAACACGTTACCGTCTGCCAACCCCGATGGGGCCGTAACAGTGACATAACGTTTGCCACTTACACCACTATTTAAGGTATCTAATGTCCAACTCACCACCCCGTCGGCATAACTGCCACCATCACTGGCTTTGACAAATGACACGCCATCAGCTAGCGCTACTTCCAATTCTAAATTCTGAATTGCACTGCCAGAAACGTTGCCATAGCTTATTTCATAACGGTGATTTTCTTGTGCTGCCACTACCTGCTTATCTGAGGTAATCGACATCATTAACCCTAATGAGTCGTCATACAGTACAGTAGGTTTTGTGCCTACCGTATAGCTACCACTACTTTCGCTAACGACTGCATGACTCACCCAAGGAGCACCATCAACTGGATTATTATCATAAATAGGGATGAGCAACACTTGGGATTCTCCTGCATCCAGCTGCCCTATGGTCAATGTTCCCCACTCACCTCCTCCACAATAAATTGAAGAACAATTAGTAATAGTGGGTAAAGAAGCACTTTCACTGAATCGAGATGACGCAGCCATCATCACATTCAACTGTACATCGGTCATCGTTAGCGCACCTTTATTGGCGACTACATAACGGTAATACAAATATTGTCCCGGCGTGCGTGTGTCGCCTGTAACGGTGACATCCAGAGTTAAATCAACTCCAGCCTTAATTACCACACTTTCTGAGGCTCTGACCAAAGAAGGCCCACCGTTGTTCATTTGAGCTTCGCTAACCAACACGTTACCGTCTGCCAACCCCGATGGGGCCGTAACAGTGACATAACGTTTGCCACTTACACCACTATTTAAGGTATCTAATGTCCAACTCACCACCCCGTCGGCATAACTGCCACCATCACTGGCTTTGACAAATGACACGCCATCAGCTAGCGCTACTTCCAATTCTAAATTCTGAATTGCACTGCCAGAAACGTTGCCATAGCTTATTTCATAACGGTGATTTTCTTGTGCTGCCACTACCTGCTTATCTGAGGTAATCGACATCATTAACCCTAATGAGTCGTCATACAGTACAGTAGGTTTTGTGCCTACCGTATAGCTACCACTACTTTCGCTAACGACTGCATGACTCACCCAAGGAGCACCATCAACTGGATTATTATCATAAATAGGGATGAGCAACACTTGGGATTCTCCTGCATCCAGCTGCCCTATGGTCAATGTTCCCCACTCACCTACTCTACAATAAATTGAAGAACAATTAGTAATAGTGGGTAAAGAAGCACTTTCACTGAATCGAGATGACGCAGCCATCATCACATTCAACTGTACATCGGCCATCGTTAGCGCACCTTTATTGGCGACTACATAACGGTAATACAAATATTGTCCCGGCGTGCGTGTGTCGCCTGTAACGGTGACATCAAGCGTTAAATCCGTATTATTTTTTACGATGACACTGTCAGTCACAGAGGTTAAGACGTTTGAATTATTAGACAGCGTTGCTAAAGAAGTATAAATGGTACCTTGCGAGGCTGAGTTGGATGCTTTCACTGTAAAAAAACGTTTGCTGCTGGTACCAACATTGGTTACCACTGAGTCCCATACGATTTCACTACCGACTAAAGTGGCGCCATCAGAGGCAGAAACAAAACTTGTGCCAGCTGGCAAACTGGCTTTTAGCTCAGTACTTACCCAGCCACTGTTACCAACATTGCCAAAGCTAATTTCAAAATCTATTTCTTCGCCTGCAAGTATCTGTTGATGTTTGGCCGTCACGCTAAGTGCAGCAGGTGCATCAATATCAATAGTCAAAGATTGATCTTTGCTAATAGCCGATGAAATACCATCATACACAACGGATGTCGTCATCGTAACAAGCCCCTCCGCTGCATTAGAATTAATATAAAGTGGGGCGATAATAACTCTGGTCTCACCTGCAGCCAGATCGCCTAAAATCCACTGCGGAAAATTACCCGATGAACAATTGTTGTTGCAGTTGCTAGATTGTGGCAAAGATGCCGATTTATAAAAGGTTGTTCCAGTTGGAACTGAGGTTGTAACAACAACATTCCCGCGGGTAACACTGTCCGTATTACTCACTATAATTTTATAATACTGGTAGGTGTTTTTACGTATGTGATCACCATCACTGGTGACTTCAAGCGTAATAGCTTGTGCTACGCTACTGAGCATGGTTAACAATCCAACAACCAATAACCAAGACACTTTATTACAGAATGTCTTAATATCTTTATTAACGTATTTCATTTGATCCTTTCCTCATTAGGGACAACGATTTAAAAAGTTACTTTCAACTAATTAACTTTAAACCAAGATTACTTTAACTACTGTACTACTTTAACTACTGTATAAATGATGATGCTCAAATTTTAAATGTAATGCATCATCAATAATTTTTGAGGCGTGAACTATAAAAGAACTACCCATTTTAAATGAAGCTAAGGCTTCATTACTCAACACATTACCATCACAGGTACTATCTATAGTTATAGTTGCTTTCATCAAAATGCCGTCACCCCATATCTAACACTAAGTTTTGCATTGCCGCGGTTACTTCCATAGCTCAAATCGCAACCATGGACTGCGTCGGAATCCAACCCCTCGGTCTAATATCAATATGAAAAACAAATTATCTAAAAAGTCATGCAACATTGTCGGCTTGCCAACCATTGAAAGATTATTGCTGCTTTTTGTTACGACTACATGACGTATTAGGGGAGCGCCTTTAAACAAGTCCCATAACAAACGGTGATAATTAGCCCCTATTAGTTTTCCAGTTTAGAATTAACCGATATTGAGCTTCTGTTACACATCGCCGATAGTAAAAATAACACCATATAAAACACCAACTTTTGTTTAGAGAGTTAAAGAATTTGTAAGCTTCCATTTTTCTAGATCTCATTTGGCGTTATATATTTTTGATATCAAAGAGTTGCATAATGTTCGTACAGATTCAATCGACAGCTATATGCAGTTAACGGCATTTAAGCGTAATTAAGGGGGTAATCGTAAATAATTTGCTCGTACGCCAAAACTTAAGTAACTAAATTTATCGGTTATTAAAGTCGTTTCAGTGTAAAAAAAACGCCACTTAAACGGCTTTAAAAGATACTCTGTAATAGTAATAAACATTTGAATGTTGTATATTTTTTACAGAGTAAAAGCACGATGGATAATATGGTTATTTATCTACCCTGTCTATATCGACAAGCAAAAAGGAACCCACTATGGCTGTGAGTGAGAATTCACCGCGTAAACGAAAGCGAGGGATACGCGCTTCTCGAGTTAAGCTAGAAGAAGCAATGGCTAGAGCTGGTTACAAAACCCAAGCATCCCTAGCTGAAGCAATTGCCGATAAAGAAAACCTTGATTCAATTCCTAAAGACGTTGTCAGCAAAGTATTTAGAGAGCTTCTTGTTGCTCCTTCCTCTATTCAACGTGTAGCCAATATATTAGAAGTTGAAGCGTATACACTATACAAATCAGCGGAAGAACAAAAACGAGAATATACAATTACAGAAAACGAATCAAAAATTGAAAAAACTGCACCAATTGAAAGTATCCCTGCAACACAACCAGCGTTGAATTTTCGTTCTCTATTACTGCTGATTCTAGTAGTTTTAATCGGGGTAATTACAACCATAATTACTGTCAATGTATTAAACACAAGCTCAAACATGCAAATTGTTAAAAGTATCTCTGGTAAGTTCGCCAACAAAAAACCTACATTGGGAATGTTCTCATTGGTCATTGATGCTGATGAGAAAAGTAGAGAATTATTAAGCATTCCAACGTTAAAAAAAACATTGCAAAACAATTATACATTTTCTGACTACTCTCAATTTAGCAAAACACTCGATTCAGAGTTGTTACCCAGGGATATCCTTAATGAATTACAAGCTGATTTTTTTCTAAAATTAGAAACGACTGAATTTGGTGGTTTTGTTAGCACCACAGCATTTTTATATTCAGATAACGATGTGCACAATGTTTGGGCAATATCCGTCAGACGTTCTTATATCGAGCTAGATGAATTATTATTCATTGAAGATCTGGTTTCTACTATTGAATTTGAAACTGGTGTCCTACCTAATTATTCCTCAAAATTTAGCGAAACAACAAACCAATTGTCGATGTTGGATTATATGAAAGGTCGAAATTTGTTAGACCAATCACAAAGCAATTAAAATTATTCAATGGGATACACTAAGAGGTAATTTAACGCCAAACGATGAAGTCATTAGCCTGTTTACGGCTATTAAATGAAGAAAACATAAACGTTGATAGCGACCTTTAAAACAAAAGGTTAATCAATTAACAAAATTTTTAGACAATCTAGAATCTTCTGCAATGCTGCGCCTTGCATTAAGCCACTATTACTTTGAACAATTTGCACAAACCCAAAAACGCATTAAATCAGATGCAAAAAGGAACCCTCCCGATCTATAATAATTACCTGACCTTGAGTTTTTTTTGAGCAAGAAGCTAAAATATAAAAAATCGGCCGCTAGCCAGCAAATTTTAAAACAGACTCAACCACTTAGTGTTATTTTCTTGACAATCAGTAAAAATTAATTGGTTTTGAAGATATCCCTTGATTTTATTTTCATTGAAGAACAACCTACTTTGGTAGTTTCCGATAAATCTAGTTGTTCTTGCCGCTTTAGAGTTAACATTAATTAGTGCCTCCTTACCATTCAAGGTAAATTATATGATCAAACTTTACATCATTGTGCTGATAATTAGTTTTACAGTAACTATAGAATCAAAGGCTTTTGAGACGTTAGATAAATTCAAAACTGCTCCTCAAAAGAGTTTAAATATAAGTGCGTCATCAAATTTTTTGTCTGAACCAGTAAAAGGAGTGAGTTTATTCTATTTAAATGGCCGAGACCAAGAAGATCTGCCACAACTTATTGAGAAACTTTATCACGGTGAAAACGCTTGCAAAGGCACAACAATTGGCGTTGAAAAAAGATTTATTAATACTTTGAATGAACTAAAACAATCTGGAGTGAATTGGGTTCGTTTGTTAATTGGTAAAGGATTTTATGAGATCTACAAAAATCGTTGTGATTTTGATTTACAACAGATATATCCGAAAATGTCAAAAACACATATAGAGGCCATTAACCACTTTTTAGCTTTTCTTACCCGCCCAGAATTTAACTTTAATATAGAGATAGTGCTCGGAGGATCAAAAAACTTTGCTGATGCGGAGCATGATATAGAATTTTTTGACAGTATATTGAGCCAAATAAATAAGACTAATATCAACATGGTCATGCTAGGCGGCGATGTTCAACCAAGCCGTGTGACTTATCATGCTAAATGGATTAAACGCATTTTTCATTTTTTCGATAATCATCCAGATCCAGCTCTAAAACATTTAAATTATTCATTTGATACTGTTACCTATCGTAATTCTGAGGATTTAAAAAGCTATTTAGACTGGGTAAAACAGAATATCCCTACGGCCTCTGTAGTCACACTTAATCTTTATGTACATTTACCAAAGGGAGAGGTCAAAAATACTAACTCTTATCATCAGCAGGTTATTAGCAATGCACTACAAATATATCGCGAATCTGGCATAAATAAACCACTGTGGATAGATGAGTTTGGTTTTAAACTTGAAACTGAACAAAGTCAGTTAATTGAGTCATATCAAAACCAAAAAGAGTATTACCAAAGTTACTTTTTAAGCACGCTGTGCACTAATAAAAACAGCTTACAGAATTCAATACCGGGATTTTTATGGGTGGTGGGTAATGATCGTTACCTAGCAGATCCAAGTAAGGATGGACCAAGAACACCATTTGGATTATTTGCAGGATTTAAACAAAACCAACCAATTACACAATCCGCATGGGCTATAGTTCAGCACTACTATCGAAATACAAGCTGTGAAAATACTAATTAACCTGAATATAAGTTAACAAATATCGACTATTTGGCTAAATTCAGCTGAAGGTAATATTTTTGTCTGTCTAGTAACTTAGCCTACTAAGCAAACTCACTATTTAACCTGAGTTCTGGATAAGAAGTATCGCCCAAGATAAATTTAACGATATAATTCAATAACATAATAATGTTCGTCCAAATCACCTCACCTGAATGCTCACTCGGTGACGAAATTTTTCGTGTATAGCAAGGCGGATTGTCGTACGTAATAACGTGTTATTGCTAGACAATCCAACGCTGCTAGGCACAAAAAGAGCGTTATCGAGAGGTTCGGCTTATCCAGTATTCAGGTTATTTACAACGTGCTGTAGATTTAATGAACATGTCCTGATGTCTCATACATAGCCTGTAAAACGTGAGCTTTATTTCAGATTAAATCTAGCCATATATTATTATTTATTTAAGTGTTATTCCCCTTCAAATGGAGAACCCAACTGTTGATTTTCATTAGCTTCTTGTCCTAGCGTAGCCTCGCTATTTTCTGGCTCTTTTACAGGAAACTCAGGGTTAGTTGGCTGAAGGGTTTCGCTTTCAGGAGACATATATGAAAGATCACCTGCTGGAGGAAGAGTCAATTGCATATCTTTATCAATCTCGGCTATCAGGGCGAGATCTTCAGTTGAAATAACATTCTGTACTTTTTTATTATTTGGCTTATCGACTTGCTGTGATACAGCTTCGTAAGATGGTTTATCAAATTCAATTGGATGTGAATTCGAACGCTCCGCTTCAGGTAAAGTATCTAATACAGGCGTTATAGATAATGGCTGATTATTAAGTGGCGCTTCAATTGGGTTAGGCGTTAGTAGCCAAATAATTAATAATACCAGCGCGAACAAAACGGCAACAACATAACCTTTATTTTTAGACAACATAATTTACCTTTCGATTTAGTTTAAATAAAGCAACAGCCTAGCCTTATAAGTATAATAAGACTTTACAATAAAATAGATAGACTAGTTAAGTGACCTCACAGCGGCTAAAACGTATTAAACCAAAGTCAACACACTATTTTAGATATATAATTCAATCATAACAAACACCTATTCACTTCGGAAATAAAAGATATTTATGCTTTTAAATAAGTAAATCTTTGAAAAATATCGCTAAAATAGCTAAATCGAAAATAGCAAGGAACGTTGCAAACAGGTATAGTTAATATTATTTATAGTAAGGTATTAAGTAGTGTAAATAAAAATTGTCGTTTTTTTAATCTTTACTCACTTTATAAAAGAATTACTCGCTTCTTTTAACCTTTTATCAGAAATCACATATTGATTGGAGAAAAACCTACATGGAAAACAAGCTAATCGTCAGCCCTGATGCCGTGATATTAAACGCGTTCATTAATAAAAATGCTGATGGCAAGCCCGGTATGCTCTCGTTAAATGCACAGTCCAGTGATGACGATGATAAAGTTGATATCAATGTTTTACTTAACCATCCTGACGGGAATGTTGAAATTTTAGTATTAGAGCCGAGTGATGGAACCGCTAATTCGGTTATACTCATCCTTCCATCTTTGACAGATTATTTAACTCTACAGTTTGGCAATAAACCCACAAGTAGTGAGCAAATAACAACACTAATTCAAGAATGGCAGCAGTATTTTAAAGCATGCCGTCAATTGTTACTTCTATATCCCGATACATTTAAAGCAAAAGGTATGGCAATTTCGCAAAGTGAGTGTGTGAAAGAATCGATACAATGCATCCTTTTGTCTGATCCTCAACTCGCTCAAGAGCATGAAGATTGGAGCTCTTTTGTCGTTGATAAGCATGATAACTTGCGTCCCGTCACACAAATTGTTGCAGATCTAGGGACAAAACTAAGCTCTGCTGCCACATTAAAAATATCTTTAGACAAACAACAAAAAGAACACGCAGAAACCACAAAACAAACAAGTGAGGCTATGGCACAAAAAAACTCAAAAATAATTGAGTTAACTAAACTTCAACAAGAAATACAAAACGCTCAACAACAGCTCACAAAAAACCTAACCGATAAAACCCATGAATTAGATAAAATAACTGAGTTAAATAATTCACTACAAAATCAATTAGAAAGTACAGTCAAAGTTAAAAAAAGCTTACAACAACAGTTTGAAGACACAAATAATCAATTAATAACAGAGCAAATTAGAGTAAAAGAAACGAAAGCTAAATTAGATCAAAAAGTACAATTCCTCGAACAAAAAAACAATGAAAACGAGATATTTACCCTACAAATCAATCAATTGAAAGAAGAGTTGGAAAGCACATTTACAGCAAAAAAAAGCTTACAATTGCTACTTGAAGAAACAAACGACAAGTTAATAACTGAACAAAAACAACACCAGAAAAAGGACCAAGAAAACCAGATGGCGAATGAACAAATAAAATCTGAGAAAGAATTGTTGTTATTACAAATAGCCCAACTTCAGGAAGAAATTGAACACTATTTTCTAGAGTACAATAAAGTATCTAAAACTTCCGAACCCGAAAAAAATAATGAGTTGCTCAATTTTAAAAAAGAGGTTCAGGCCCGATATCCGCAACTACTCACTGCGCAAAAATGCACTGTCACAGGTGGATTTGATAAAGCACCATTTTATCGCGCGGTATTTAAACTAGAACAAATAACAAATTTCGATAAGAGCTGGGCAAACTTTAACTTAATATTAAATGACAGAAAAAACATCCTTGATATTGAGTTTCAAGCTGCCGATAAAAATCGAGTGTACCCACTTTCTACTTTCATTAAATCTGGTAACAACAAAGTAAGTGATTACACACTTATTACACCTTATACTGCAGCGGGTCTAAATACATACAAACAATTACCCGATAGCGACCAAGCTTTGTTGAAATCAATACTTAACGAAATTGTACTTAAATTAACGACACAACAAATAACTCGCTCTGGACCAGGCAAAAACATCGACATTAATGCTTGGGTTAGTAAAATCCAAAAACTAATAAAAGACTTACAAACACCTGGAGATCTAAGCGCAAAAGAAACAGCACCAAAACCAGCAAAAGTACTTGTTTCTTCACTTGGCCAAGTCACTTTATTACAAAATATGGTGGCTCAAAATAACGAACATTTATCTATTCGTATTAAAGATTTAAAAATAGGCTCAACGCATTACCCTATTTATGAGTTTAAAGTGGGTGCCAAGAAAATTCATCCAACAAACTTCACAAAGTTGGGAAGCCTTGAATTCAGAGAATTAAAGAATAAGAAAGCACCATTGCCTGATTGGTCTCCCAAACAAAATGATAAGTGGGGACCCAAGTTAATGTTAGATATTACCCCTACCCCAACTAACGTCCACTTAGCAGAGTGGTCAACACTATCTGCCAATAACCGTGACTTCATAGCTACTTTATTACCCCTTATTGCGGCCAATATTCATAACTTAAAACTGAACGATATCAAGTTAAATCAGCCTATTGAACATTGGTACCAGTTACTTACTGCAATGACTCAATCATTTAATACTAAATAACTCGCGTTGTTAGCAGGAGATAAATATGAGTGAGACATTAACATTAACAACAGGCCTAACCTATGACTTTGACACGATTGTCGTTGCTAACGGGGGACAAGTCAGTAGTGGTTCATGGCTGAAAAAGTTAAATGCTAGGCGAATAATAATAGTAGAGCCAGATCCAAGCGCCTATTTAAAATTAGAGAAACTTGTTACTAACCTAGGCTTAAAAAATGTAGACTTGCAAAATAAAGCTCTAATACCTCATGAGCAAAAAGAAGTCACTTTTTACAAAGCCTCAATAAGTGAATTTAGTTCAGTATGTGAACCTAAACAAATCAAAAAAATTAGACCAGGGGTCACATTTAGTAGCACTAAAGTATCGTCAATTTGTTTCCCTTCATTCATTTCAGAATTAAACATAGATCCAGAAAAAGCCAATTTATTAGTATTGAATGTTAACGGGTTGGAGTTTCCGCTATTAAAACAATTAGAGAATAAAATATTTAACTGTTTAATTGTTCGAACAGCGAGCCAAGGGCTTTATAATAACGAGGAGCAGGCTAATGACATTTATCAACATTACTCAGAGCAAAAAATCCCATGGGTAAATGTGCCAGAGTCACTCCCTCCTTATATTAATTTACTAACGGTACGAAGCGCCAATTGGCATCAAACGTCTGAGAAACAGCAGCAACAACAATTAATCTCCGAGTTAACCTCTCAGTTACAGTCTACCCAAGAAACACATGTTGCTTTACAGCAAAAGCATAATGAGCAGGAACAAAGTGCGAATCAAAAACAACAGGCGTTGACGAAAGCGCAAACTGAATTAAGCGAAGTTACTCAACAGTTTGAATTATTAAAAAATCAGTTAGCAGAAAAACAACAAAATAATAAAAAGCTCCATGAAGACAATGAGTTTTTACAGCAAAAGCATAGTGAACAAGAACAAAACGCCAATCAAAAACAACAGGCGTTGACGAAAGCACAAACTGAATTAAGCGAAGTTACTCAACAGCTTGAATCAATAAAAAATCAATTAGCAGAAAAACAACAAAATAATAAAAAGCTCCATGAAAACAATGAGTTTTTACAACAAAAGCATAGTGAACAAGAACAAAACGCCAATCAAAAACAACAGGCGCTTGCGAAAGCACAAACTGAATTAAGCGAAGTTACTCAACAGCTTGAATCAATAAAAAATCAATTAGCAGAAAAACAACAAAATAATAAAAAGCTCCATGAAAACAATGAGTTTTTACAACAAAAGCATAATGAACAAGAACAAAGCGCCAATCAAAAACAGCAAGCGCTTGCGAAAGCACAAACTGATTTAAGCGAAGTTACTCAACAGCTTGAGTCATTAAAAAATCAGTTAGAAGAAAAGCAACAGAATAATCAAGAGCTTCAAGAAAACAATGTGTCTTTACAACAAAGGCTGAAAGAACAAGAACAAAGTGCCAATCAAAAACAGCAAGCGCTTGCGAAAGCACAAACTGAATTAAGCGAAGTTACTCAACAGCTTGAATCAATAAAAAATCAATTAGCAGAAAAACAACAAAATAATAAAAAGCTCCATGAAAACAATGAGTTTTTACAACAAAAGCATAATGAACAAGAACAAAGCGCCAATCAAAAACAGCAAGCGCTTGCGAAAGCACAAACTGAATTAAGCGAAGTTACTCAACAGCTTGAATCAATAAAAAATCAGTTAGTTTCAAAACAGCAACAAAATAAAAAGCTCGAAGAAAGCCAGGTTACGGCGCAACAACAACTTAAAGAACGAGATCAGAGTGTTGTTCAATTGCAAGAGACGCTTGGAAGCGTTAACAATGAAAAGACAGCACTAGAGAATGACGTTAATCAAGAAAGAAAAAAATTGGCGTCGTTACAGGAAAACATCCAAAATTTAGAAGCCTTAGTTGTTTCGTTAAAGCAAGAAAAACACAGTTCCACAGAGATGTTAGAGAAGCAACAACAAAGTATAAGTGAACAAATTCAGAGTTTTAACACACAAATAAATGAATTAAATAACGAGCTAGCTGCGACAAAAGGGCAGCTTAATCAAAGTGTTTTACAGTTGGACAAATACAAGGTACTTGCAGAAAACTTAAAAGTAGAAAGCTTTGAGCTTGAAAAGCGAATGGTTGATCGGCAACATACCTTTGATTTAGCAATGAAGTTACAAACAAAAGCGCAAATTGATCTCGATGATTTACGTGAAAAATACCATATCAAGCATGATAATGAGCAGCAACTAGTTGACTTGGTTGGTGAATTACGCGTTAAATTGCAGCAAGCTGCAGAGTATTATTCCCACTTGCAAGAAAAACACCCTGAACTCAATGAGGTAACACAAACTAAAGTTGAGTATTCTGATTTGGAAAATATTGAAATCAGTAATGGTAAAAACTCGGCGCTAACAGAGAAAAAGTCGCGGGTTGAGCAGACTAAAAACAAGTCTGGTGGTAAGAGATGAAGACTTCCCTTCAATCTCTACAGCGGTCTCTAACTGAGGCTGTTAAAATGATTGACCAGAGTAAGTTAATGCCTGCTGACAAACAACTTGCTTTGAATACGCATACAGCTTTGGGGAATAAGCTCGATTTTTCACAAGCTAATTCTCTCTTAGATAAATGTTTAAGCGTCGAAAAGCAATATCAAAATAGCAAGCCGGTATTGAGAATTATTCACCACTTTGCTTGCAGTGGAGGTACGTTAATCTCACAATGTTTTGCAGCAATGCCTAATATTTATTTACTCAGTGAGATACATCCATATACCAATTTACACCTAGGAGGTGAAAGAGCGAAATATTTACCCTCAGATGTTATATCTTTAAGTAAACAGGCAAGTATACCTAACATTGAACAGTTAGCTGACAAGATATTCATAAGTAATATTACAAAGGCGAATGACCATGTTCGCCAATATGCAGGTGAGCTTATCTTGCGCGACCATACTCATTCAGATTTTTGCGTTGGATCTACTACTGCTGATAAACCCGCCTTATTTTCGTTGTTAGAATCGCACTTCCAAATTAAGAATATAGTGACAATACGAAACCCAGTCGATTCTTACTTATCACTTGTTAATAATAACTGGAAGCATTTTACGCCCTTTTGTTTTGAAGAATATTGCCAACGTTTTATTGAAATGACGACATTTTATAACAAAAGTGATATTTATCGTTACGAGGATTTTGTTAAAGACCCTAGTGTCGTTATGCAACAAATGTGTAACTCTCTTGATTTGCCATATTCTAGCTATTTTATCGATATATTCGACTTGTTTAAGGTTACAGGAGGGAGTGGAAGAACATCTTCAGTTATCTCAGAAATGCCGCAGCGTGAATTATCTGCTGAATTTCAAAAGGAAGTTCAAGAATCAAGAAGCTATAATCTTATTGCTAAAAAATTTAATTATTAAAACAAAGAGAAATAATTATTGGAAAAAGTATAATCATTAAAATTTGATATTCTAATGGTATTTATCTTCTTACTTTTATTTTGGTAATATTATCGAGTTAATGTTTAATAGAAAATCATAATTTATTTATAAGGAAAAATATGTTTCTAATTGCGGTTCGTGTGTCATTGAATCAAAATCTCTTATTTTGGATACTTTTGAAAAATCAAAGAAAATAACAAGCAAGTTAGACATGGAGTATCTGAGGGCGCGTATAAAATTAGTAGTGAGGAACTTTTATAAGACACAGTGCGATCCGCGTTAAAATGCTGACCAAGTATTAAAAATGGCGCCTTTGGTTGCTGATTATATAAAAGAAGACTAGTTTCATCCATCTTCTTAAATCAAAAATATTAGTGACAGTATTCAAATTAAGGTCTTACTAACACTTATATTATGGAATAAAAGATAAAAATAGAGTAAATATGCAAGAGAACAACTACAAATTAAATGAAAAAAAACCACAAAAACTCTGTTTAGTTATTGGAAATGGACCTTCAGCAAAGTTAGTAAACTATGATTATCTTAAACAGCATAATATTGATTTTATTGGCATGAATACTGCTTTTCGATATTGGGATGTTACAGGGATATATCCTACCTACTACATTTCAGTTGATACTGTAGTAACGAAAAGCAACGCTAAAGATATAATCAGACTAATCAACGAGTCCAAGATTAAGAAGTTTTTCTTAAGCAAAACATTTAGTGAAATTCATCCAGAATATGAATTTCACGAAAAGGTAGTGATAGTAGAGAAAATAATTGGGGATAAATCTTATAAGTTTTTATCGGATGATGGAGCACGCACTACTGGAGCTTGGGGACTTAGGGTAGCTGCGGAAATGGGGTATGGTAAAGTAAGTCTGATTGGATTTGACGGAGTTAGAGAAGAGTTACTAAAAGAGGCTGAAAGAGTAGACGCAGAAAATTCATTAGAACTTCGACTTAAAAGTAGCCCTAAGTTTAATCCAAATTATTTTTTCTCTGGTTATCAACAAAAAGGTGATAGCTATCAGGTACCAAATGTTGCAGGGTATACGAAACAAAATGGCATTAAACTACATACCGATGCAGTTCGAAAGGCTATTTACGACTTGGTGCATCTAAATAATATTGAGGTATATTCTCACAGCCATGACGATTATTCGGGGCTGTTCACTAAATGCTCCACATTGGGATTAATTAACCAAGAGAACTCCCCTTCAAAAATTGATGGTGAAAACTTGACTGGCTTTCAATTAGAAGCAGTAATCTCAGAAATAAAAAATCAGTATGGGTATATTTTAGCTACAGATATTGATGTGACAAGTGTTGACAGTTTTTACATAGGTAAACCAATAAATTCAAGCGCTGATTGTATCATTGACCCAGAATTGGATTTAAATGCTACGCTAAACGGTCGCCAACCTACTTATTTTGTAAAAAACTCATTTTTTGAGAGTGATACAAAAGATTGGATAGAGTTTAACCTGTCAAATGTTATACGGTGGGGAGGGGTAATTGAGTGGGAAATAGAATGCGAAAATGGAATAGTTGACTATATAGATAAAATTGACATTGAATCTAGTCTAAAGACAAAAATATTAAATTACGATAAGAATGTATTTATAAACTTGGATGGTAACAATGTTAATTTCTGGCACACGTTTAAAATGTGCTTGAAAGACTTTTTTTTCGAACGGAATGTATGTCATCAAATTTCCTCTTCATTGCCTAGAGAAACCAATCAATCAATTAATATTAATTCTGCTGGTGAATCAAATCTCAGCGATAATTTATTATTTAATGATGGCGCTAAGATTAATCAGAAATTTTTATTGCTTTATCATGGGTTAATTGACGTTCGTCGCATAAGGCTTGCGCTTACTATAGTCAGTGAAACTGATGAAGAAGTTGAATTTTCTATTGCCCCGAATAGGACATCTCCATCAACAAGAGAGAAGTCTTTAAAGCCTCAGAGATACAAGCTTAAGAAGAATGAAAGAACAGTTATTGAATTTAGTAACATTTACAAGCATAGGCACAATGTTACAAGAGTAATACTCAGTAACCGTTCAAATTCTAACTTTCAAGTTAACGTTGAAAGTGCAGTTTTAACAATCATAGATAAATCTGGCATTGTGCATCTCAAAACATGGTTGTCTAAACCGCAATCAATAAATAATAGTAGAGAAGTTCGACCACAAGAGTCTGGCGTTTTTGTTTTTATAGAATCAGATATGGTTGATATGCAGGGTCATTATTATAGGTATGTATGCAATCTTCTTGGGCACAAATCAATTGATAATTGGAGGAAAGTCCTTGTTGCTAGAGAAAATATGAACGTTGGATTAGAACAGATAACTAATACTGAAATAAAAAAAGTTTACAATAGAAATACTTGGACTATACAAACAAACGAAGATAATTTTTATGAACGAACAGTTCAATCACTTGAGAGCCTACATAATTTAGAACGCCCTTATATATATATTTATACCGGAAGTATTTTTCACGCTATTCAGTTAGGAAAAATTCTTAGTGAAACCAGATTTCGAAACGCATATGTAACCTGTAATCTTTTTTGGGAGATGATCAAAGATACTGGTACAGATAAATATATTAATGGATTTAAGCAACTAAGTGGTGTCTTGAACGCAAATGCTACAAGGTTAAAATTGACTGCTCCCACTAATTATGTTCAGGAATTAGTCTATCAACACACCGGTATGACACTAGAAATAGCGCCGCACCCTGCTACGGGCTTTGATGATGAGCTTTTCTCTAAGCGCGTTAAATCATATAGCTCCGATGAATCAAAATCACGAAAAAACCGTAACTTAATTCTGTTTCCAGGGGTAAATACCCAGGATAAAGGTTATCAATACGGTATAGAAATAGCAGAAGAATTGTCAAAGCAGGGCTATAGATGTCTAGTGCGGCCTTCCGAGGGAATAGAGAGAAAGAGTAATCTCGATTACCTCGAACTCGGTGTTAGTGAGAATGAATTTGACCAAGTTTTGAAACAGGCCGATTTAATTGTTCTCCCATATATGCCTAGCGGGTTCAAATCTAGGACTTCTGGTTTAGTGGTTGATGCTTTATATAACGGAGCTAATTGTTGTGTAATTGAGAATACTTGGCTGGAAGAGTTTGTTAAGACTACAGGCTGTGGAATTTCTATTTGTGAAAATAACTATGTCAACGCAGTTGACAAAATTATTAGTTATATAGAGTCAAACACGGATCGTACAGTTAACATAACTGGCATGACCGAATATTTTAATAAAAATAGCTGGGAAAAGTTGATAAAACAGGTGACGTGGAAATGATAAATAAAAAGAAAATTGCTGCTTTTGTTCCAATAAAATTAAATTCTAGGAGGTTGCCTAATAAAAACTTTTTGAATTTAGGAAACAGGCCGCTGGCACACTATATATTTGATACTTTACATCAGATTGAAGAGTTAGATTCTGTTTACTGCTATACAAGTCAAAGCCAAATCATAAAGCTCCTTCCGGATAAAACTAAACTACTCCCAAGACCGGCAAACCTTGATGGAGACGATGTTTCTGGTAATCAGCTTTTTGATTATGCAATCCAAAAACTGTCTAATTATGATGTCATCGTATTGTGTCATCCTACTGGACCTTTTGTGGAAGCTGAATCATTAAAACAGGGTATTCATGCTGTAATAAGTGACGATTACGATTGCGCCATAGCTGTAGAAAAACTGCGAACATATGCTTGGTTTAATGGAAAGCCACTTAATTATGAACCCAATAAAATGGCACAAACTCAAGATTTGCAGCCTGTTTTTGCTGAAACTAGTGGCTTCTATATTTTTGAAAGAGAAAAATACAAGAAAACCAAAAGCAGGGTTGGTGAAAAGCCGGCTTTTATTGAAGTAAATCGACGAGAAGCTGTAGACATAGACTATCCTTCAGATTTTGCTTTCGCGGAGCATATGCTTGGCTATGACGAAAAAGAAAAGGCACTTTCTTTCGATAGATTTTTTGTAGATATTGTTAAAGAAAAAGCGATTCACGGAAAGATAAGGCACTATTCATTCGATTTAGACGGAGTAATCATTGATAGTATCGAAGTAATGGAGAAGAGTTGGTGTGCGGTTGGTGGTGAGTACAATTTAGAAATAGGCTTTGACGAATACAAAAAACATATTGGAAGGCCTTTACACGACATTTTAAAAATGATTGGTGTACCAGATACAAAAATAGATTCTGTGGCAAAAAGTTATTCTGCCCAAACAAGGCTGCATAAAGACGCTATCAAATCTTATCCAGAAGTAGTGGAAGCTATCAAAGTTCTTAAAAAAGATGGTTACCTTATCTCAATTGTTACTTCAAAACCTCGAGAGAGGGCTGAGGAAATAGTGGAAGGCTTGTTTGGAAAGGATTCTGGTATTGTTTTAGTATCGCCAGAGGATTTACCATCAAAGCGTGGTAAACCAGCCCCTGATCCAATATTATTAGCTTGCTGTTTAAACGGATGTGACCCTCAGGAGACCATCTACATTGGCGATATGGACGTCGATAAAAGAGCGGCTAAAAGAGCGGCTGTTCACTTTGTTCATGCTAGTTGGGGATATGAAGAATTACCAGAGTTAGATGAAGTTTGGTTTGGTGATGCAAAATCTCTATGTCAATACTTGTATGAAATTAGCAATGCTCAAAGTAAAGAGGTTTGATTGTTGAAGTGATCAAGCAGATTGATGATACTTTAGCTGTACAAAATGTAAGTTCAGGAGAAACTAGTTGGAAACACTGTTCGATAACGATGTATTGAAAGTCACAATACAGAGCACATCCTCAAAAATTGTAGTTTTTTGTTTTACTGGTGTTGGGCACGCTATGGGCAGTATAGATGTTCAAAAAGAAGAATTTTATCGAATATCTCAATCAGCAACTACGATATTCATTACAGACAAACAAAGGTCTTGGGGGAACAATATTAATTTTGATGAAATTAAATTGATATTAGAACCGCACATAAAAGAGAAACAACTTTACGCACTTGGAAACTCTATGGGTGGCTATTTAGCAGTGGTTGCATCGAAATATTTTCTATTTAATTCTGTCGTTGCCTTTGTGCCTCAATATAGTGTATCAAAAAGGATTATTCCTACAGAGGATAGGTGGGATAAATATATCAACGAAATTCAAGAATGGAAAATAGAGTCACTTGAAGGATGCTTTGCGGATAATATTAATTATTACATTTTTGGTGACTTTTCCAAAAAAGAGAGGGTTCAGCTGGAGCTGTTCCAAAGACAAGAGAACATCCATAAAATAATCATCAAAAACACCGGATGGAATCATCAAGTGGCTAAAAAGCTGAGAGAGCTTGGGAGCCTATATGATTGCATATTAAGCTGCTTTGAGCTAAAGAGCACTGATTATATAAAAGCGATAATTGAATCTTCGTCATTAGAGGTAATCGAATTTGTGCCTGATTAATTTCAGAGTTTTAACAGTCATGATCTAGCCTTGATTGAAATGTAATACAGCTAACAAGCAAATCAACGTGGACTAAAAATTGTGGGCTGCGCCAGTACCTCGCACATTTTAGACCATAATTTTAGCCAGTTATGGGCGTTAGCGCGACTAAGAAAATCTACTGGCACCAACGTTAAAAACATTGACTTTTGTGAGCAATTTAAAGGAGAAAGAACAGAGTGTTTTATATATTTCACCATATGCCAAAGTGTGGCGGCACGAGTTTCAGAAAATTCCTAGAATCAGTGTTTGATGTACATACTGACTATCACGTGGGAAACAATGTGTCCCACCCAGAAAAATTTAAAGAATACATCAGCAGCCCTGTAAATTTGGAAAAACTAAATAAAAATAGTTGTCTTGTTGGGCACTATAACAGCGAAGAAATACGACTCTGGCAACGTTATCCAGAGCTTGATAGATATAATCATAAAAAGTTCTCTATTCTAAGAGAACCATTAGAAACTGCTATTAGTGGTGTTAAATTTGGAGTCAAGCGAGGCTGGTATGATGAAAATATGTCAAAAGAAACCAAGGAAAGGCTATTATTGGGCAGAGCAAATTACCTTTCAAGCACTTTGGGTATCGAAAGTAAATCTGATGCAGAAAACGTCATGGATAAATATTGGTTTATCGCTCCTCTCGATAAAATTGACTTGGCGGCCAAGTTAATTGCATTAGAAATTGGAAAAGAACCGAAAACCGTGGGGACATTAAACGCGACTAAGTCTGAGGACGACTTTATCGATAAAGAATTGCAAGAAAAGTTCATGGAAAAAGCTGCCTTAGATATATATGTATATAATCTCTGCATCTCACGATTCGAATCTATAACTGAAGAGCTTTGAAATATATTCTAATAAAGCGTTAATCGGGTGGCCGGAGGTATCTAACCCCAGCCCCCACAACACCCTGAATGCGGCTCCACACAGGGCGTTTCATTTAGGATAGCAAATCAATGGCGTCGCCCATAAGTCAGCCGGTGTCAATATTGCGATAAAAGTCGAGCCGCGTTACTTTCGTCTTGCAGAAGTTGAAGGCTCTGGCATGACTGCCAAGCCAATCAGGCAAACTCTGACTGTAGGTCGCTTCAACAATAAACGGTTATCTAGACACCCTTAATTAAAATGTGCCCATAATCACTAAATGAACGTGTAGTCAATAATGGAAATATTTGTGTATTTGGTTTTCATATGAGGAATTTAAAAGTATTTTGGATGCAAAGTATGGCTCAACTTTGAAAGTTGCTAGAATTGAGAATAAAACTTCACGGTTTGTTAATAACAAAAGTGAGCTAATATTTAAAGCAGAGATTTCTTCTTCAATTGTTAATGAGTTTGAAGAAAAACATTTTATTGATAGCGAGCTATATATGAAGTCTCTTTGATTGTTAACTAAAAGATAAGCAAAGATCTGGGGGCAGAGTCTTGAATTTTGCATTATGGCTTAATTTGAAAATGTGGCAACCTCAGGTATTGTCTTTTGCTTGCCTATTATTCTAGGAATTGTAAATTAAATCATCAATAATATTAACAATGAGTAAAAAAATGAAAAAAGCATTAATTACCGGTGTAACCGGCCAGGACGGTTCTTATTTAGCCGAATTTTTATTAGAAAAAGGATATGAAGTTCACGGTATTAAACGTCGTGCTTCATTGTTTAATACACAACGTGTCGATCATATTTATGAAGACGTGCATATTGAAAATGCCCGCTTTAAATTACACTACGGCGACTTATCCGATTCATCAAATCTTATCCGTATTATGCGTGAAGTAGAGCCCGATGAAGTGTATAACCTTGGTGCGCAGTCGCATGTTGCCGTTTCGTTCGAAGCCCCTGAATATACAGCTGATGTTGATGCATTAGGTACGTTGAGGCTATTAGAGGCAATTCGCTTCTTAGGTTTGGAAAAGAAAACAAAATTCTATCAAGCCTCAACGTCTGAGTTGTACGGTGAAGTGCAAGAAATACCACAAAAAGAAACCACGCCGTTTCATCCACGTTCACCTTATGCGGTAGCTAAAATGTATGCTTATTGGATAGCGGTTAACTACCGTGAGTCTTATGGTATTTATGCCTGTAATGGTATTTTGTTTAACCATGAATCACCACGTCGTGGCGAAACTTTCGTTACTCGTAAAATTACTCGTGCTGTTGCTAATATCGCTCAGGGACTTGATTCATGTTTGTATTTAGGCAATATGGATGCATTACGTGATTGGGGTCATGCTAAAGACTACGTACGTATGCAATGGATGATGTTACAACAAGACAATCCTGAAGATTTTGTCATTGCCACAGGTAAACAAATTTCTGTACGTGAGTTTGTCCGTATGTCTGCTGAAAATGCTGGCAT
The DNA here is from genome assembly GCF_009796765.1 of Paraglaciecola sp. L3A3. Classification (NCBI taxonomy): domain Bacteria; kingdom Pseudomonadati; phylum Pseudomonadota; class Gammaproteobacteria; order Alteromonadales; family Alteromonadaceae; genus Paraglaciecola; species Paraglaciecola sp. L3A3. The sequence continues at coordinate 1,064,417 of NZ_CP047023.1, read as the reverse complement.
AACAATAGAATTCAGTGGCGAAGGTCTGAGTGAGATTGCTACTGTCACTGCTATAATTGGCGATGATGCACCAGAAGTTAAAGTCGGCGATGTAATTGTCAAAGTTGACCCTCGTTATTTCCGTCCTGCAGAAGTTGAAACACTGCTCGGAGACCCTACTAAAGCCAAAGAAAAACTTGGCTGGGTACCTGAGATAACAGTTGAAGAAATGTGTGCGGAGATGGTAGAGCATGACTTAAGTAAAGCTAAGCAGCATGCATTACTCAAAAAACATGGCTTTGCTGTTTCTGTTTCTAAAGAATAATTTAACTCACAAGTAAATAATAGTTTTAGATTAATAACATTGAATGGCACTAGACAACTAGTGCCATTTGCAATTTAGGCACTTTGTTAATCAAGTTTGCATAATACCTATTAACCAATAAAGAAGCGATTCAATGAAGAAGATATTCGTAGCAGGCCATCGAGGTATGGTGGGCTCAGCAATTGTTCGACAATTGCAGGCTCGTGGTGATTGTGAATTAGTATTACGATCGCGAAAAGAATTAGATTTAACCAATCAGCAAGCCGTAGCTGAATTTTTTCAAACAGAAAAAATAGACCAAGTTTACCTTGCTGCAGCAAAAGTGGGCGGTATTATTGCCAATAACACTTACCCTGCCGATTTTATTTACGAAAACTTAATGATTGAATGTAATATTATACATTCTGCCCACGTAGCAGACATTCAACAGTTATTGTTTTTAGGCTCAAGTTGTATTTATCCTAAACTCGCAGCACAGCCAATGGCTGAAACGGCATTGTTAACAGGAACTTTGGAGTCAACTAACGAACCTTATGCCCTAGCTAAAATAGCTGGTATTAAATTATGTGAATCTTATAACCGCCAATATGGCAGAGATTACCGTAGCGTTATGCCGACCAACTTATATGGACCACATGATAACTTTCACCCTGAAAACTCTCATGTTATCCCAGCTTTGTTACGCCGTTTTCATGAAGCTAAACTTAATAATGACAGTGAAGTGGTTGCTTGGGGCAGTGGAAAACCTATGCGCGAGTTTTTGCATGTGAAAGACATGGCCGCAGCCTCGATACACGTGATGGAATTAGACAAAGTCACTTATGATGAAAATACCGAGCCAATGTTGAGTCATATCAATGTCGGTACTGGCGTTGATTGTACTATTCGAGAACTAGTAGAAACTGTTGCCAAAGTTACCGGGTTTCAGGGAGATATTGTATTTGATGCAACTAAACCCGACGGAGCCCCGCGAAAGTTAATGAATGTTGACCGTTTAGCTGCACTAGGTTGGAAATATAATTATTCACTGGAAGAAGGCCTACAAGATGCTTATCAATGGTTTTTAGATAACCAAGATAGTTTTAGACAAGCTTAAAACAATTTTAAAAGCTAGTAGCTAGCAGTTCGTAACTAAAAATTCAGTTATTAATTACTAGCTAGTATTTACTGTTTATGGATTTAATACATATGTTTTTGGATGACAATACGTTTAGCACTGTCATTACGAGTGCACCACTAGTTTCTATTGACCTATTGGTAAAAAACAAACAAAACCAATATCTTTTAGGCTTACGCAATAATCGACCGGCTAAGGGTTATTGGTTTGTACCGGGAGGTAGAATTCTAAAAGATGAGACCATAGATGCCGCTTTTATACGCTTAACTAAAGAAGAGTTGGGGGTAACCTTTGAACGAACTGATGCTGTATTTTTAGGCCCCTATGAACACTTCTATAAGGACTATGTATTTGGTACAGACACAAGTACGCATTATGTAGTACTGGCTTATACCATAGTAATCGATATAAACTTAGCAGAACTACCTAATAGTCAGCACTGTCAATATCAGTGGTTGAGTCGCGAAGATTTATTAAATAGCGATAGCGTACATAAACATTCAAAGTGGTATCTAGAATAAATTTCCCCACAGCTATTATGGCTGTTGTAACATTACAGAGATAAATAAATGAACATCATTAAGGGCATTCAAAGAAGATTGTCACCCTACTTCAAAAAGCAGGCTATATCGAGTAAAAGTTCAAAATGCATACAATTTCATATTGATGAGTTTTCATTACAGCGAATCGCTGGTTGGTTATGTCGGCAACAAGGAAATGAGTTCATTGATTGTGAAATAACAGTATTGCTAAATGGGCAAGTTATTCAGAACACTGAAATTAATATACAAAGAGCAGATTTAAAAAACGCTGGCTTTGGTAATGGCCGACATGGGTTTAACGTTGCTGTTAATTGGCAGAAATTTGAGGTAGGTAAGAATATTCTAGAACTAAAAGTCGATGATACCAGTAAAGCGGTGATTGAATTAGTTGTCACACAAAAGGAAATGATGGTAGCTATGACACAGCAAATTAATACTCATATTGACACTTCGTTTTCTCGATTAAGAGATCAATTAACCGACGAATTTGCACGTAACCGAACGGCAGCCTTTAACCACTTAAAGCGTTAGTTTTCAGTCATGCAGTTCGTTTTACTAGATCCTGGCTTTGAAGATATAAGCTCTCACCATGCAAACGTAAATAGACAATTATATTTGCATGCTAAGAAAGCGGATGTTGCTTTAACAATTTTGGCAGCAAAGAAATTGGTGCCTAGTAAACTCGTCCAATCTGAAGATTCAGTCTTCCAGCAAAGCATAAAACCATGGTTTAAAACCCCTTGTTATACCAATAATTTAAAACCTTTAGATGTTATCCAAGAACAGGCTCTAGCCCAGCAATTTTGCAATGAACTCGAAATAGCAATAAAAGACAATATTATACAGTCTAATGACACTTTGCTTATACACACCTGTTTTAGTTTCCATGTATTAGGACTCGCAATTTGGCTACTTAAGATTAAAAATGCTTTCACGGGGAAGTTAGTGGTTTGTGGCATGTTTTATCCGGGTAAGCGTGTCCTCAAAGACGGTGAAGATTTTTTAGATTTTGTATGGTATCTGAGAAATAGGTTAGCTTTTATTCTTTTAAAAGAAGCAAGTGAAAAACTAACACTGACGCTAGCTACCAGCTGCGCATCTTTTATTGAGGCCTACCAGAATTGTACGGGATTGGCATTTACACTCCATCCAGTCATTAATTACATACCACCTAGCGCCACATTTTCCAAAACAAAGCCTTGTAAGCGCGTGATATTGTACATAGGTAGTGTAAAACGCGATAAAGGTGTGGCCCGCTTACATGAACTTATACCTGATTTAATGGAACAAACAGATGATCTAGAGTTTTTTATTCATTTTAATCAAGCCTCTCCTGGTGCTCGAGAATTCATTTCCTTAAAACCACAATTAATTCAGTTAGCCAAAACTCATACAAATTTAAAATTACACTTTTCACCTATGTCGCAAAGTGAATATGAATACCAATTATCAATAAGTGATGCGATAGTTCTACTTTATGAACCTCAAAAATATCAATTAAAAACATCTGGATTACTATGGGATGCTATACGGTACCCTGATTTAGCTGTTATTTGTTCGACTGGAATTTGGGCTGAGTACGAATATATTGCGATTGGAGGCTCACCATTTACATTTGACTATGAGGATAAACAAGATGTCATCGCAACGATTAAACAATGGCAAAGTGCAGATTCAAACCCACTACAATTGACACAATACGGCTATACGATCAATCAACCATTTGCTGATTGGTGTTTCTCAAGCCCAGTAAATATGTAACAATCGCGGCATATCGTCATATACACCCACTTAAACAAAAGAAAATATAGGGCTTGCTAACATGCATGACGCTATTAATAAGGTATATTAATGAATAAAGCTATTTTCCATTTCCATTTTTTCAAAAATGCAGGCACCTCATTAGACGCTTCCTTTAAAGCCAATTTCACAGAAAAAGAGTGGGTGACAAAAGAATTTCCTGGCAACTTAATTGAAAACCGGAAACAGGTAAAAAATTGGATATTAGAAAATCCTCGAGCTAAGTGCTTTTCTTCACATACAGCTGCTTTACCAGTCCCAATATTAGATCATATTCAATTACTACCTGTTTTATTTATACGTCACCCTCTCGACAGAATAGCTTCAGTATATGCCTTCGAAAAAAAGCAAGGGGGAAATGGTTTTGGAGCAGTATTAGCTCGTAATACCTCACTTAAAGGATATATTGAAACTCGTAATGCCTTAGGTCATGACCGACAATGCCGAGACTTTCATGTGGGACTTTTAGCGCATATGTTTTCAAACGAGCATGGGAGCGAATTTGAACGAGCTAAAAAAGCCATTGAAGAATTACCATTTGTAGGCTTGGTTGAAGAATTCGACGAGTCATTACAACGATTAGAAAGCTGGTTAGCAACTGAAGGCTTAACAGATATTTCACTGAAACCTGTTGTACAGAATGTATCTAGAAACACATCGATTTCAATTGAAGAAAAAATGGAAGGCTTTAAAAAACAACTTGGCGATGAGTTTTTCGATGAAATAATGGTTAGTAACGAACAGGATATGATTTTATACGAGATGGTAAAAAGCAGATTTAGTAATTAAGGCACATGACTGAAGGAATAGTGGTGTTCTTTCGAGGTTATGCTACGCAATGTATGCCCTTTTAAAACTCGCCTGAAAGGAATTCCCCTGTACTTTCTGCTCTGTATTCTCTCTAATTGAAAGGGAACAGGCATTACTTCATAGGGACGTCTTGATCAAAAAGCACTGGACGCATTCTGAGTGACGACTAATCTAGCTAGAATGGTATAAGCTAATAATTCTATAACTAAACCATTATGGCAGTCATCTATCCTAAGCAGCTTTTGAAAAGCCGACACAGGCTAGTATAGTCGTTATTGTATATTGTCCAGCTATAGACGGGAATTAGCCCCAGACACGTTATTTCTGCGTGTATCTAGCAAAATTGTCTATTTACGTTTACCTCGCCATTTCTATATATTACTAGTAGAAGTATAGACTTTGGATCAATGTAAATAAGCCGAGAGACTGTAATGCCCTCTATAACACACTACCTTAGCTCATTTACCGTTGCTATTATAATTTTCACAATTCCAAAAAGCATTAACACAAGAGCTAAAAACAACGCCAAATTATAAAAGATCTTAGGGTAACTAGCATCTTCTGGTAAAGTCGGAGACTCTACAACTACTAGATACTTCAATTGGCGATAAGCTTCAATTCTGGACTTCTCTAGAGAAACAAGAGATGAAGTATAAGCCTGAAGTGCTAATTCTAAATCGATTTTATAATCACCATATTTCGCAAGAATTTCGCCGACCGCCATAGAGTGAGCTTCGGTATCATTAGTATCTGGTCCTCTATCATTATCGGTTAGGCGACTTCTTTCATTATTCAATTGCTGAACTAGGCTATCTAACTCAGCCTGAGCTTGCAAAACCAAAGGCGCCTCGCCACTCATACTGGTAGCTAACGCTCTTAATTCCGTTTTTTTCGCACTAATTTTCCCTTCAAGTTGATACGATATTTGCTGCAATGCCATGCCTTCAGCTTCTGGATCTAATAAATTGTAACGACGCTGAAACCTCAATAACACAGATTTGGCTGAACTCAATTTTTCTTGTACGAGGGTATGTTCTTTCTGCACAAAATCTAATTGATTTTTTGCAAGATTGCGGCCTATTTCATTGATATACCATTCTGCACGCTCAACTAACAACTCGCTTAACTTATGCGCGACTTGAGGTTCAAATGCTTGTGCTTTAACAGTAATAACTTGTGAATTTTCATCGATTTCTATACTAATCATTTTCAGAAAGAACTTTAATTGATTTTCTTTACTAGCATCTTCAGACAAGCGACTAAAGGAGTCGTATTGGTTATCACTAAAGTGCTCAATCACGTTTATTTCGCGATCGAGATATTTCAACATGTCTGCTGAATGGATATAAGATTTAACCAACTGGGTATCTGAACTACCACCTGATATACCAAAGCCCGACATCACTGCCATAGCGGGATCTAATGTGGCCATTCCGTTAGGTTCTTTCACAATTAGCTGAGCTTGGCTTTCATAACGTGGACTCGCTAACATTGTTTGATAAAAACCAAAAAGGAAAAAAGGAATAATCACAAACATAACAATTGGCTGATTGAGTTTTTTCATACCCGTTTGTTTACTGCTACTAAAAAGAGCTTTACCTAACCTTTTTAGCCCAGAAAAAGTATGACGTCTTGATGGCATATTATGCGATGAGGTGATGGCTAACTCTGGATGCAATTTGAAAGTCTTTGCACGTAAGTCATCTAACAGTTCACAATTTGATTTTGTTGGCGATAAATTTCTAACACGCTGCATTAACCTAAATGCAAAAGCGAGGTCTGTTTTTTCTAATTCTTTCACACGAATTAATAAAAAATCAGCATCCGACCATTGTTCTGTAGTCAAAGAGCACCTTAGTTTTTTTATTTTATTTTCGAGTACTTGTTGAGATTGCTCTGTCATGATTACTTATAACGCCTGATATTCTTCGATCCCATGTTCGAGATCATTGTAAAAAGTAAGTTCGCCTTTGTGTATCACAATAGCACTGTCACAAAACTGCCTAATTTCTTCCATCTCGTGGCTTACCATAATAATACTGGCCTGTTTACTGCGCTCTAACAGGGCTTCTTTTGCTTTGCGTCTAAACTTGGCATCGCCTACAGATGTCACCTCATCTATCAAGTAAACATCGAAATCAATTGCTATAGAGCAAGCAAAAGCTAATCTGGGTTTCATTCCACTCGAGTAACTACGCACAGGAAGGTAGTATTTTTGGCCTAATTCAGCAAATGCTTTAACTCTTTCTTCATAAGCATCTAAATCTTTTATCCCATTAATTTTACCAATAAACCGAGCATTCTCTTGACCAGTCATTAGTTGATGGATACCAGTGGCGAGGGCAACTGGCCATGATAAATTCAAATCCGTGACAATTTTGCCACTATTGGGATACTCACTGCCAGCTAAAAGCCTAAACAAGGTTGATTTACCTGCACCATTAGAACCTAAAATACCAATATTATGACCTTCAGGAATATCAAAATTTAGCCCTTTAAACACATACTGATTACCTAAATGTGAAGGATAATATTTAGTAAGATTTCTTAAACTAATCATCGACTAATTGCCTGTTTCCAATAGGTGAAATATACAGCCAATGATGAAAACGCAAACACGATGGTGGTGAAGGCTAAATAACTTAAACTGACTCCTGCATCACCATAAGTCGAGTGCACTGAAAAACGGGTTAATTCAATAGCGTGAAGTATCGGATTCCAGTTCAAATATTGCCAGTACTCTTTGGGAAAATCTTGTAACGAAAAGAATACACCAGAAATGAAAAACAGTGGACGTGTAATAAGGTCACGTACTTTTCTTATTTCTTCTACAAATAATTCCGCAATACCAAATAAAAGACCTAGTGAAACAGCAAACAACCATAACAGAAAAAAACAACATAAAAATAACAAAGGGTCTGACATTGGCAAGTCCATCCCCATAAAATACATGATGATGATGATCCCAATAATAACAAAACCTTTAACTAATAATTCGAATAATCCACTGGCGATCACTGCACTAATGGGTTGTACTTGTCTAAATGCGTACAAGGCCTTATTCCTACCAATCGCACTTGAAGCTGCACCAAGGGTTTGTAAAAAACTTTGAATAAAAAGTAGGCCTATTGCCATAAATGTAAACGTAGGAACAGTGTGAGTTTCTCCTCCATCAACTCGGCCTCGAAGAAAGGAAAGCAGAAAAATAAACGCAACAGGTTGGATAACCGACCAACTTATGCCAATTTTGTCATTAAAGCCTGTTCTGATTTCTCGAACAAACAATGCAAAAATGACATCACGCCAAATTTCCCATTTATTACGTTTAATAACTGTGGTCATAATCTACAAATTCTCTTTACTGAGAAAAACGCTATTTAACAGCATTGGCTGCAATAGCAATTTGATAGACTATTTGTGTGATGTCTTTTACTGATTGCATAATCTTAGTATCAATTTTAGGCAAAACTAGGATTTGATCACCCGCTTGTAATGTTTGCTCGTTTTCACCTTTTAACCAAGAGCCTTCGGCATCAAGAAATACAGTCAATCCATTTGCCCTAACCACAGCTATACGCTCATCGTTGGCTCTTTCGCTAAAACCACCGGCCCATGCGACGTAATCTCTTATGCTGGCTTTAGGATTATAAACAATAGCCTGAGGCATCAGTACTTCACCAGACACTTGAATTAGATCTGTGTGTGCTGGTATTACTATTTCATCGCCCTGCTCTAATCGAATGTTCGCTACGTTACCATTTTCAGACACTATGACTTTACCCAGTGGTTCAATCTGTCTGGCTCTGGCGACAAATTGCGATACTAGCTCTGCTTCTTGAGCTCGTATTCGTCCCTCGCCATCTGATGCAGCAGGCGCGGTAAATATGCTGCGTTCCAAGCGGTTTAATGATTCGTCAATAAGTATTTTTTGTTGCTCAACTACACTTTTACGTTTGATATAAATAGCGCCGTAGTTAGCTTGATTAGGATCAACTTCGATATGACTAAGGATGTCTAACAATCGTGTGTTTTTATCCACTGTATAAAATGACGGCCCTAAATAACTACCAGAAATTTGTACGCTAATAACTTGAGGTCGCAAATCGTCATTAAACAAGACGACATCACCATCTAAAATATTGAAGGAATTAAATTCTGCTACTGGCATATACACAGATATAGGGCCTGAGCTGCGATTGCCAGTTATAGCCACGTGGCTGGTTTTCTCTAATGGCCGCGCATAATACGTTAAATCTTCACCTGATGAATGATTTTGTAGTAACTCAAACCGAAATGGATAACGAGCAGCGCCTTCAACCGTAACCATAGCACCTTGTTCTTCAACTAACACAACATCTTGGTCTTTGAATGAAAATGCTGGCAGTTTGCCTTCTTTAAGAAAATCATAAAGGTCATAATCAAGCACTAGTTGTTGATTTCTTAATACCTTGATGTTGCGATAACTGCCACGGTGTGGATCAATTCCACCAGCTCGTTTGAGGTAAAACAATACTGAATCAGATGCTAGGCCAGCGTATTGACCAGGGCGTAACACAGGTCCTGCGACAAATACGCTTACTGGAGTAGAGGTCAGTAAATTAACATAAATGCTAACGTTGTTAGTATAAATACTCTTAATACTTTGAGTTACTACCGAATTAATTCGGTTTGCAGGAACATCTTTTACTTTGACAGGCCCTACATCAGTAATAAATATGTTGCCCTGATTATCTACCGTCATCACTTCTGCTCGATTCACTGTGCCCCACATTTGAATCGATATTTTGTCACCAGGTGCGACTAAATAAGCACTATTAAGGCCGTCACTGCGTTCAGACTCAAATCCTCCTTGAAACAAGTTTGCTCCATAAGGCGGAGGTAATCCTTCTTCTCCCGCAGGCAGCGGTCCTGACGAAGAAGGTACATTAATAGGTTGGTTACGGCCGGTACTATTGCCACCAGATTGAATATATTGAGATAAGTCTACTCTATCTCCGGCCCCAGCTTGTTGAGCCTGTTGCAATTGTTGTTCTGTTAAAGATTGCTGAGCAAATAGACTAGAGCTAATAAAAGTGAGTAGCACCCAAGCACAACTTTTCCACTGCATTATTGTTTTCATAAACTCACCTCTGACATCGCTTTCTCACTATATTCAGAGATAACTTTATTCACTTGAAACCAACCTTTATCAGAGTTTTTACAATAGATATCTTGTCCTGATGGTTTTGCTATCACCTTGCGACAAATAAAACCAGAAGCAGCAAAAAACTTAGCACCTACGACAGCTTCTTGGTTATTGATGGTCAAAACGGCTCCTGTTTTTGAATTTGAAAGAGCAGTCCCTAATGATAAATCAACAGACGGAGCATCCGCCACGAAGTGATGCTCAACTAAAGCACGGGATGCCACTGGCTGATCTATGCTGCTGCAGCCTTGCATGACAGTGAAAATAATGGGAAGTAATAAGATGTTTTTCATATAATAATTTAAATCAACTACTTAGTCGGTGAATACTAACGCTTGATTAGTAAAAAACCAACTTCTAGTTGGTTTATATTAGGCTCAAGCTAGATTAAATGAGTGATTATTTACGCTGTTGAAAAGAGCGAAAAAAGCGTAATACAGTCCAAATATTTTGAATGACTGAAGTGTATATTATTAAAGACACAATAAAGCTCCAAAACATAATGTATTCTGGGATATTGTATAATTCTCCAACAATTCCTACTAAGGCATAACCGGCGCCCATCAACAGAATCACGGCTAACGAGCGGCGTGATGACAAGCCTGCTCGCATAAATATATTGTGTAGATGGTGTTTGTCTGCTTTTAGCATCGACTGACCTTTTCTAGCTCGTCGAAACATAATGGCAGCCATATCCATTAACGGTAATCCAATGATCCAAATTGCTGCAACAGGCCTCATGGCTGCGCCTTCACCTTGAGTAAAGTCAACCAGTAACCACACAATCGTTAGACCAACAAACATACTACCACTGTCGCCTAGAAAAATTTTATTACCTTTAAAACCACGCCAACTTAGGTTAAACGCTAGAAAAGGAACAATAGCAGCAACTACCATCATGGGAGCCATCATGGCCTGACTATTATTAGATGCAAATAATAAAAACACTACAGCTAGTAAAACAATTAAACTCATTCCGCCTGCGAGCCCGTCAATGCCATCGATCATATTAAAGGCGTTAATGACTCCAACAACACAGATTAAAGTAAAGAAATATCCTGAGAGGTCTAGATGCGCATCGCCGAAACCACTTATATTGCCGAGCGATGTAATATAATTTTGTGCTGCCAAAGCCATAATAGCTGCAACAATGAATTGGCAAACAAGCCGTCCTTTAGCACTTAAATCAAACTTATCGTCCACCATACCAAGTAACACGATCAAAGTTGCAGCGGTAAAGAATAATGAGCCATTCTTGAACCAGACATCAGTAACAAAACTGGCGATAATGACTGCCCCATAAATAGCAACACCACCAGTTAAGGGAACCATTCCAGTATGAGACTTACGGCCATTCGGCTGATCCACTAAACCCAATTGATGGGCAAATGGGGTCATGATAACCAACAGAAAGATAGCCACAAAGAATGCGGTAAATATTGGCAAAAACTCTAATTGATGAAACATCTAACAATCCATTCTATTTTCTTAACTTTTTTACTATTATTTTGATAAAGCAAAAATCAAGCCTATTAAATTATTATTCATTTATGTTTGGTAAAGATATTAAATTTTAAAAGCTCTTAAATTTAGATAATCCCAATAAACACTCGAAAAATTCACATCCTTGCATCAACCTTAGATCGAAATATTTTTTAAAGTAGTTACCCGATACGGCCATTATATTATCAAACAACACCCGCGACTGACCAGCTAATTAAAGTTAATCTTTGTGTTAAATTGTAACCGAAATGTTACCCCCCTCCCCTAAGCTAATATCACTTGTGATATTATATATATAAAAACAGATGGAGACTGATTTCTAACACTTTTTCTGTTAATTCTCCCTCAAAATAAAGTCATTACAAAATGCTATTGATATGATGTTTCACAACAACAAATATTATTCTTCTCCCAATATGAAATTGTTTTAGGCTGAGTGTTGTTTTAACTTTGCAGCTTTAGTATAAACAATCCTCCCAAATAGAAAGACTCAGTAGTAATTGTCAGATCAAGTCTTTGTGATAGGCTTGATTTTTATTATCAACACAACTCATAACTAATAAAAACAAAAGGCTGATCAATGACAACAGAATCAAAATCTACCGACCTAGATACTGGGTTTTTCGGTCACCCGCAGGGTTTATCAACGCTATTTTTTACCGAAATGTGGGAAAGATTTAGTTATTACGGTATGCGGGCATTGCTCGTACTATTTATGACAGCGAGCATTCAAGAAGGTGGCTTGTTCATAACCGTGGCATCGGCTTCGGCTATTTATGGTTTATACACAGGTGCTGTCTATTTAATGGGTTTGCCTGGTGGCTGGATTGCTGACCGCTTATTAGGTTGCCAAAAAACAGTTTGGTATGGCGGTTTAATTATCTTTTCTGGGCATGTGGTTTTAGCGATTCCTAATGATTCAACCTTTTTTATTGGTCTAGTGTTAGTGGTTTTGGGAACTGGTCTACTTAAACCTAACATTGGCGCTATGGTCGGCCAGTTATATAGTAAAAATGATAAAAGACGCGATGCTGGTTACACCTTGTATTACATGGGGATTAATATTGGTGCATTTTTGGCCTATTTGGCAGTAGGTCCTTTAAAAGAGCAAGGTTTATGGCATTGGGCGTTTGGTTTAGCTGCTGTGGGTATGGCTTTAGGTTTAGTTTTATATCGTAAAACCATTTATAAATTAGGTGATGCTGGGGCTGAGCCAACTGTTAAATCTAGCCCTAAAATGATACGTACTAGTTGGGGCATAATAACTTGTTTCTTGCTCGCACTGGCACTAATGATGGTCTTAATTATGTCAGGTTCCATTGTCGTTGATCCTGTGGCGACGGCCGAATATGCAGCGGTGATCATTACTGCCATATTTTTAGCGTATTTTGCTGGTGTGTTTTTCTTAGGTAATTTAGACGGAAACGAAAAACGTAGTTTAAGTGCTTTGTTTTTAGTCTGTGTTGCTTCAGCTTGTTTTTGGGCGGGGTTTGAACAGGCAGGCTCTTCTTTAAACTTGTTTGCTCAGGACTACACTAATCGTATGGTCGGTTCTTTTGAAATACCGACCATTTGGTTCCAGCTTTCCAACTCAGCATTTATCATCATGTTAGCGCCTTTTATTGCGGCCTTATGGATCAACTTAGCGAAAAAAATGATCACCCCTTCTTACGGGATTAAATGTGCCTTAGGTTTAATTATTATGGCACTTGGCTTTTTAGTGATGTTTTTTGCAGCTCAATATGCAGCAGCAGGAATGAAGGTTGCTCCTTACTGGTTAGTAACCACCTACTTCTTACATACGGTTGGTGAATTGTGTCTAAGCCCAGTTGCATTAAGTGCTGTGAGTAAACTCTCACCTAAACGGTTTGCCGGACAAATGATGGGCGTTTTTGTTCTTACTTATTCTATTGGTAACGTGGTAGCCGGTCTGCTTGCAGGAAACTTTGACCCGGAAAACTTAGATCAAATGCCAGAGTTATTTATGCAAATTTGTCTAGTCAGTACCCTAATCGGTGTGGTGATTGCTATTTTAACTTTAAAAACTGGCAAGTGGGAAAAACTCACTAACGAATAAACCTATTCATTTTATATTTTTCAAAGCATGAATAGAATAAGACATGCTAGAATGTGCGCTCGGCAAGCATACTTGATGGCATAAATGCCAACCTACATTCAACTTGTGTAGGTTGGCATTTATGCCCGTCAACAACGAATCAACAAACGAACAGTTTCAAGGATAAAGGGTATATAAGCCCCAAAATATTAGTAATGACAGATAAGCCCTATTAAAAATGACCTTTTATTTTTCGACAAAAAAAATACCACAACTACAAGATTTATCTTTGCCTCAGAGGTTAGAAGCGATTCAATTAGCAGAACGTAAATTAACTGGCCCAGAAAAATTATTACTTAACGTTTTAAAGTTACTAGTTGTTATTCCAGTATTTGTCTTAATTATCCAAATTTCCACAAACTGGATGGCCATTTTTTGGGCATTATTGGTAACATTACTTTATCCATTGATCATCAAACCAGTTCATTATGGTTTATGCGTAAAATACATCCCACAAAAACACACGCAAGGAGACTAAATATGCAAACAATTCTAGTAACAGGCGGCGCAGGTTACATTGGCAGTCATACCGTTTTACAGCTATTAGAAGCAGGCAATCAGGTTATCGTACTGGATAACTTGTGTAATTCATCTCAGGAGTCTCTTAATCGAGTAGAAGAGTTAACCGGCAAAAAAACGATTTTTGTGCAAGGTGACATCAGAGACCACACCATCTTAGAATTGTTATTTTCTAAACATAAAATTGACTCAGTGATCCACTTTGCAGGTTTAAAAGCGGTAGGTGAATCAGTAGAGAAACCATTAAATTATTACAACAATAATGTATATGGCACTTTGAAGTTATGTGAAGCCATGAAAAAATTTGGCGTGAAAAATTTAGTATTTAGCTCGTCTGCAACCGTTTATGGTGACCCAGTAGAACTACCTTTACGTGAAGATATGCCGACTGGTCAACCGACCAACCCTTACGGTATGTCTAAGTTAATGGTTGAATTAGTGTTACGTGATTTATACAAATCAGATAATGACTGGAACATAGCATTATTAAGATACTTCAATCCAGCCGGTGCTCACCCATCTGGTCGTATAGGTGAAGATCCAAACGGTATTCCAAATAACTTGATGCCTTTTATCACGCAAGTAGCAACAGGCAAGCGCGAAAAACTTTCTATCTATGGTAATGATTACGATACACCAGATGGTACAGGTGTACGTGATTATATTCATGTTGAAGATTTAGCAGCTGGCCACTTAAAGGCCCTAGAAAAATTGCAAACAGGTGTTGGCATTGTGACTTATAACTTAGGCACTGGTCAGGGTTATAGCGTACTAGATATGGTAAAAGAGTTCGAAAAACAAAGCGGACAAGCAATTCCATATGAATTCGCTCCTCGCAGAAGTGGTGATGTAGCATCTTGTTATGCTGATCCTAAAACGGCTAGCGATGCTTTAGGCTGGAAAGCCACAAGAGGGTTGCCTGAAATGTGTCGTGACTCATGGAACTGGCAATCGTCTAACCCAGAAGGTTACTAACAAAGTTAGATTTAAGCTTCGATTTTATAATATTCAAAAGGCTGCATTTCGCAGCCTTTTTGTTAACTAAAGCTTAAAAAACAGTTGCGAGTGACGATATCAGAGTCACGAGAAAAAGCAGAATGAGGCTTTTTCTACCGCTAGTAACTCGAATCTTTTATTTCACTGCTTCACTCAGCTAAGTCTGCTTTATTCTGTTCTTAAAAGCCCTGGATTCCGGCTTAAAAGCACACCGGAATGACGACAGGTGAGGCTTGTCTTAATACGTTTTTCCTCTGTGCCCTCTGTGCTTATTTTGTAGGTCGTCCATTTATGGCGTCTATTTTTTACATTGACGGGCTAAAGCCACGACCTACATCGCTCTTATTCTACTGCTTTACGCTGCTCAGTATGTAACACTTTGCCTATTCTACACTTAAAAGCCCTGGATTCCGGTTTAAAAGCACACCGGAATGACGGAATATAGGACTTGTCATAACACTCATTCCCTCTGTGGTTCAAATTCTTTTATTCTTTTGTAGGTCGTCCATTTATGGCGTCTATTTTTACATTGACGGGCTAAAGCCACGACCTACATCGCTCTTATTTTACTGCTTTACGCGGTTCAGTCTGTTTTAACTATCCCCTAGCTACTATTTCCTATCTACTGCGTTTCCCCTACAAATCATCCAAAAATGCTTCTAAATCCGCATCTAATTCGGCTTCTTCAGCAGATTGTTTAACCGCGCCATCATTCACTTTAAATTCTAAGTTCTGAAAATATGCACTTTTCACAAATGCATAAGGATCGACAGAAGAATTTAATTGCTGCTCTTGTTGAATAACAGAAGCTCTAGTCTCTAATACTTTAATACCAGAACGCAAAATAGTGAGATAAAAGTTTAAGCTATCTAAAGGAGAATATGCACTATCGACTACATCACCCACACTACTACGAATATCACTCGGGCCCATAGCTGGGATCATCAAATAAGGACCAGTAGTCACCCCCCACTTACCTAATACTTCACCAAATTCTTCTTCTTTAGGCTCTAAACCAATTTCACTAGCAACGTCGATCATGCCTAATAAACCAACCGTAGAGTTCAGTAAAAATCGACCTAAACTAATAAAGGTATCTTCTACTTTACCTTGTAATAAATTATTCAAAGAATTGGAAGGCTCTTCTAAATTCTCAGCCACATTCAACAAGCCAGTTCGCGCCACTTGAGGCATATAATCAACATAAACTACTGTCACAGGACGTAATAAGTAGGCATCTAATACATCATAATTAAAGTCCCATAATGTCCTATTGAGCGATTCAAAAGGGTCTTTAGGATCTTGATAGTTTACCGCTTGTTCCCTACTCGCATCTCTAGATGCACAGCCGCCCAATACCAGTAATACTGCGATTAGACTCAATATACCCCTTGGATTCATTTTAATACCTTATTTATAACAATCGTTTCTTTGGTTAAATCTGAATCACTCAGGGTAACGACTAATTCACCTTGTAACTCGCCAGGAGCTTGACCTACGTTTTCGTCTGCTGAAATTCTGGCCACTAGTTTTGCTTGTTCAAGTTGAGACAAAGTAAAACCTGCCATCATGGCATTCTGGTTAGACAGCTCTACCACCACTGGTAATTTAGGTATAGCCATTTTCACCACAGCAGCAGGCATACGCACTTGTCCAGTAGGATCTTGAGCAAATATAAATAAAAATCCACCTTGAGGTAGCTGACTGGCTAAATCACTGTCAAGCTTAACTGTGACTTCAACTCTTTTGCTTGTAGCTGACTCAACTGACTGCTCGACTGAAGTGTCCATCTGTGCAGTTTGCCCGCCCTGAATATCAATGTTTAATTGCTCAATACGTTGGCCAATAGCCAGGTAGTTAGGATCGTCTTTAGGCACAAATTCACGTAATTTTTGCCAATTTTCTAGTGCTAATGCCTTATCGTCTAATTGAGTAGCCACAACCGCTAACATCCCCATAGCATTAGTATTATCAGCTTCTAAGGTTAATACATGCTGTAACACTCGCTTTGCTTGTAACACTTGTTGCTCTTGTCCTGTCATTAACAGAGCTTGTGCATAACTGGCTAAGGTACCTGTATTATTTGGATCCAATTCAATTGAGCGCTCAAATGCTTTAATGGCATTATCAATTCGATTAATAGCAGCAGAAACACGTCCTAATAACATCCAGCCAATAGGATCATCTGGTTCATCTATTAGTCGACTACGTAAACCTAAAGAAAAGTCCTGCATATCTTCAAGTGTTAAAGTCTCATCGCCTTTTAATATTCGTTGACCTAAGTCACTGGTGTTATCTTTTGCTTGTTGCCAATGAACAATTTTATCTACTTCATTGGCATAATAATAAACAGTCAGTCCCACTGCTAGACTAAACACTATGGCAATAATGACAGCTAATTTACCGCTTGTAGATTCCGTATCTTTAGCTTTAACTTCATCCAATAAAGCCATTTTGAATTCATTTTCAGATTGTTGCCTATCAGTATCAGTTAATAGACCTTGATTTTGCTCTGTGGTGAGTTCACCAATACGTTGACGTATCAAACTAGTGTTAGTTAGTGTGTCTTCTTCTGTTGAATTCGTTTTTCTTAACCATGGCAAAAATATCAATAAAACGGCAGCCGCCAATAAAACACCGGCGCCTATATAAAATTCGTTCACTCGTCACGCTCCAATAATTCTTGCGCTTGTTTTAGCTTTTCATCGTTTACCACTGGACCTTGCTTTTTACGACTCATAACAATCCAAGTAATAGTGCCAAGTATAAAAAACAGAGGTAATAACCATAACCAGATCGTCATAGAATTAACCGGGGGTTGATAATAAACAAAATCGCCATAACGCTGTTTCATAAAGCTGACAACTTGCTCTTTATTCTTACCTTGTTGCACTAAATCATGCACTTTACGTTTAAGGTCAACCGCTATCATGGCATCAGAATCTGCAATATTTTGATTTTGGCATTTAGGACAACGTAACTCTTTGGTTAATTCCAAAAATAATGCGGTTTGGTGGGGATTATCAAATTGAAACTTGTCTTCTATGGCTTGGGCTGAGCCTGCACATAAAATAACTAAACTAAAAAACAGATGCTTAAACATTATTTAGCCACCAACTCATCATAAATAGGCGCAAATTTTTTCGCCCATACTCTAGGGTTAATATCACCAATATGGTGTAAACGAATTTTACCTTGTCGATCAATTAAGTAGGTTTCAGGTGCGCCAGTCACACCTAAATCCAAAGATAAATCTCGTTTCACATCAAAAATATTGAAGGCATAAGGGTTACCCAATTGAGCCAATTTTTCGGTGACTTCTTGCTGCACACGCTGCACTGTTTTAATACCGAAGTCAGGATCGATATCTTGGTCGTAATACAAACCCACTATATGTTTGCCTTCTTGCTCTAACTGTTTTAGGTAAGGCAATTCGATAGCACAGGTAATACACCAAACTCCCCAGACGTTTAACAAGGTGACTTTACCCAGAAAAACATCTTGGGTGTAAGTCTGCTTGGTATTCATTAGGTCTGGTAAAACAAAAGCAGGCATTGATTGTTCAAGTAACGTTGATTCGTGTTCTCTCGGATCAGAAAATAAACCTTGATATAAAAAGGCTAATAATCCTAAAAATACGACTAGAGGAATTAAGAAAACTAGTGTTTTTTTCAAGATTTTTGCTCCGTTAAAGATTGCACTGGCGCTTGAGCTACTTTTGCTTTTTTATTGTTAGATCTTCTGGCTAATCTTGCCATACGGTAACGTTTATCAGAAATAGACAATACGCCTCCCATGCCCATGATAAATGCGCCTGCCCAAATCCATACTATAAAGGGTTTAACATAAATTCGAATCGA
This sequence comes from Paraglaciecola sp. L3A3, assembly GCF_009796765.1. Taxonomy (NCBI): domain Bacteria; kingdom Pseudomonadati; phylum Pseudomonadota; class Gammaproteobacteria; order Alteromonadales; family Alteromonadaceae; genus Paraglaciecola; species Paraglaciecola sp. L3A3. Next base: position 1,045,665 of record NZ_CP047023.1, on the reverse strand, counting down.
CCAATCGCCATTTTTCAATTGTTCACCCAAGGCAACAAACAGGTCGCGAGTGAAGCCAGAATCAATACCGGCTTCTGTCATAACGTTTCTTTGAACTGGATAAAAACGTTTTTCTGCATTCAAGCTAACAATTTTGGCACCGTCTTCAAACACATCCACATTGGCTACATCACCGCTGTAATTAGGCCCTTCAAATTGCGAAACCCCGTTAAACACAAATTCATAACCTTGCACGACTATTTTGTCACCTTCAGCCATACGAACATTACGCTCATCACTATAGGCACTAACTAATGTGATACCTATTAAGGCAACAGCAAAACCAAGATGGCCCAACACCATGCCCCAATGACTGCGAGTTAACTTTTTCAAATCGGCAAAGTTAAAATCATTATTTGAACCTTGCGGGCGTAATCTTTGGTTAATTTCTAGCACAGTAGTTAACACTATCCAAAAACTCATAGTTAAGCCCAAGGCAGCCATATAGCTAGATTGTTCATAACCTAAAGTGATCAACAATGCAGCGCTTAAACTCAATGCAAAAGCTAACAACAACTGTTTATATAAAGCTTGAGGGGATTGATTTTTCCATCGTGAAAGTGGCCCAATGCCCATAAAAAACACAAATGGCACAATCAAATAGGTAAACATTTGATTAAAGAATGGTGCACCTATTGAAATAGAGCCCATCCCTAACTCTTTATGCACAAGTGGAAACAAAGTACCTAGTAACACAACTAAAGTGGCTGCTGTTAAAAACACATTGTTGCCCATCAATAAGACTTCGCGGGAAATAAGACTGTATTGACCATCGCTTTTAACTTGTGATGCCCGCAAGGCGTATAAGAATAATGAACCTCCAATAATCACAGCTAATAAGCCCAAAATAAACAAGCCACGACTAGGATCACTAGCAAAGGCATGGACCGACACCAATACGCCTGAACGGATCAAAAATGTGCCTAACAAACTCAGTGAGAATGCAGCGATGGCTAAAAACACAGTCCATGACTTAAACACTTTACGTTTTTCTGTCACAGCTAAACTATGCATTAATGCAGTACCTGCTAACCAAGGCATAAAGGCCGCATTTTCTGATGGGTCCCAGAACCACCAACCACCCCAACCAAGCTCATAGTAAGCCCACCAACTACCGAGAGCTAAGCCTAATGTCAAAAACGACCAAGCTGCAATCGTCCAAGGCCTAGACCAACGTGCCCAAGTAGAATCAAGCTGACCAGAAATCAAAGCGGCGATAGCAAAAGAAAAAGCCACAGAAAAACCAACATAGCCCATATACAACATCGGCGGATGAATAATCATGCCAAAATCCTGCAATAAAGGATTAAGGTCTTTACCATCAATAGGATAAAAAGGAAGTAAACGGTCGAAAGGGTTAGATGTAAGCAACATAAACAAATAGAAACCAATACCTATGGCACCTAATATCGCTAATACTCTAGCGACCATTTTCACCGGAATAGCTTTACTGAACATTGCTACAGCTACTGTCCAGATAGAAAATATCATCACCCATAATAAAAATGAACCTTCGTGCCCACCCCAGACCCCAGTAAACTTATATTGCAGCGGCAATGATAGACTCGAGGTATTTGCCACATAAGCCAAACTAAAATCGTCGGTGACAAAAGCATAAGTCAAACAAAAGTAGGAAAAGCCGGTGAATAAAAACATACCTATTGCTAAAGGTTTAGCCATTGCCATCATTTGCGGCTGATTTTTATAAGCTCCCCACATAGGACAAACAGCTAATAAAACAGCCATCATTAAAGCAATGACTAAAGAGAAATTTCCGAGTTCAGCTAACATAACTAATATCCAGTTCCAGAATTATCAACAGTTTGATTTGGATTCACGTGTTTAATACCTTTCATTTTTTCAGCTAATTCCGGTGGCATATATTCTTCATCATGTTTGGCTAAAACTTCATGGGCTTGTATATGATTATTTTCAGTTAATATGCCTGTCGCCACTATACCTTGACCTTCACGGAACAAATCTGGCAATAAACCATGGTAACTGACTGTCACCACTGGCCCGGTATCCATTAAGTCAAAACTAACATCTAAGGTTTCTTGGTTACGTTTAACCGAACCTGGTACCACCATTCCACCAATCCGAAGGCGTTGACCAACCTCAGGTATTACCCCATCTTTGCCATCTATAATTTCACTTGGGGTATAAAACAAATCAATATTCTTGCTCAAAGCGAACAACATTAAACCTATTGCACAGCCAACTACCAAGACAATAGCTGACACTATAAATAAACGTTTTTTACGTCTAGGATTCATTTTGATTCTCCACTATCAGCTATTTGAGATTGTTGTTTTTGCGCAGCCGCTTTAATTCGAGCCTGGCGAGTTTGTTCTGTTAAAATTTGGGTAAATAACTGACGTTTGGTTAAGATTGAGCCCACCCATAAAACAATTAAACTTAAAAAGCCTAAACCAAACGACAACCAAACATATAAGCCATAACCCCCCATGGCCCAAAATGCGTTTAAATTTTCAAAGTGCATAATAAATCCTAATTGCTATTAGCTAGCTTTTTGCGCTAAGGCTTTTTCTTCAGCGTCTCTGGCTAATTTCACCACCCAAGGACGTTTAATTTCTCGTTTCAATATTTCATTTTGTATACGTAGCAAGGCTATGGCACCACAAGCCATCATCCAGCCAAACAAACACACTAAAAACGGAATTAACATTTCCAACGCCATAGAAGGTTTATCTACTTTCATAAGCGTGGCTCCTTGATGCAAAGAGTTCCACCACTCCACTGAGTAATGAATAATAGGCAAATTGATAATTCCTACTATGGCCATAACAGCAGCCGCTTTACTGGCTTGTTGTTTATCTTCAAATGATTTGTACAGAGACATCACACCAAAAAATAGAAACAGTAAGACCAATTGGGAAGTCATTCTGGCATCCCATTCCCACCATGTTCCCCACATAGGTTTACCCCAGGCGGCACCGGTAATTAATGAGATAAAAGTGACTAATGCGCCAACAGGAGCCAATGCTACCATAGATATAAAAGAGGTTTTTACTTGCCAAACGAGCCCAACAAATGCAGCTATTGCCATGCCTGTATATAAACTTTTCGATAAAATAGCGCTAGGCACATGAATATAAAAAATCCGAAAGGCTTCCCCCTGTTGATAATCAGCAGGAGAAAAGGCTAATCCCCAAATAGTACCAATTACTAAGCCTAACAAGCCCAAAATACTAAACCAAGGCAATAAGGTTTGACATAAATTGTAAGTATTTTCAGTTTTTGCGTAAGGATGTAACCACTTCCACATTAGGTTTGACTCACTTTAAGTGCATAAGCAATGGCAAAAGGCGCCAAAGCTAAAGAAAAAAGAAACATAGCGCCCATGATCGCTAGTTGTCCGGAATATTGCAATTGCATTGACGCCGATTCAACAGCTGAGGTGGCAAATATAAGTAGGGGAATAAATACGGGTAATAACAATAAAGCTAATAACACGCCGCCTCGATTCAATCCCACAGTTAATCCTACGGCTATTGCGCCAATTAGGCTCAATATAGGTGTACCTATTAATAAGGTTGCCACTAATGCCCAATACATAGGCTCAGTTAAATGTAAAAACAATGCCAGTAATGGCGATAAAATGATTAAAGGCAATATGCTAGTTAACCAATGCACAGTCACCTTAACTAAAGCCACTGCTGGTAAAAATGAGCCAGACAAAATTAATTGCTCTAATGACCCATCTTGGTAGTCATCACGAAATAGGCGCTCTAATCCAAGTAATGAAGATAAAATAGCTGCCACCCAAATTACACCCGGACCAATAACTTGTAGTGTTTTAGACTCTGGGCCGACAGCAATCGGAAATAAAGTGATAACCAATATAAAAAACAATAGAGGTTGCATCAGTTCAGCTCTCTGACGATAAGCTAAAGATATATCTCGTTTGAATAAAGCTTTAAGCGCACTCATTAAATTCGATATTCCAAGATCAATTCTTTTGTTGGGTAATCTAACTCTAAGCTTTGATGAGAGGTCATGATCACCGCACCACCTGCAGATAAATATTCAACTAATCTACGACTTAACACTTGTATGCCTTGAGTATCTAGAGCGGTAAAGGGTTCATCGAGTATCCATAATGCTGATCGTTCTTGCAGCCAAAAACGCGCCAATGCAGTTCTGCGTTGTTGACCCGCTGAAAGACTAGCTACAGGCACATCCTCTAGACCGACTAAACCGAGTTTTTCTAACACTTGGTATATTTTTGCATCAGAAGTTTGAACTTGATGGACTTCACACCAAAAATGACAATTTTCTATAGGGCTTAAAGTGCTATTCACGCCTAATTTGTGGCCAAAATATACTAACTGTTGCTGGTAAATTTCAGCACAAACTTTAATGTTCTGATGATTAAATAAAACGTCACCAGAATCAGCTTCAACCAGTCCAGTTAATACCCGCAACAAGCTAGTTTTCCCAGCACCATTAGGGCCTTTGACGTACATTAGATGCCCTGACTCGATAGAGAAATTGACTTGGTCGAACAATAATCTGTCTCGTTTTACAACAGACAAATTACGGGTAGAAAGTACCGCCAAACTAATCCTCGATTAATAGCCAAAAAGTTTTGCGATAATATCATAGGCTTACGCCCTAACCTACTTAACTGATGACTAAATAGTAACAAAATAATTGCAAAAAAAATCGAGACTAACTGCCTAGTCAAAATTTGATATAAACTGCTTCAATCTTTTCAATTTAAGCCGATAAACAGAGTATGCCCACTACTCCCCCATCAACCAATTCAATCTTGCCGCAAACACTTAGCGAATTGAATAAATTAACCTCCTCCTCAGATTTAGCCAAGCAAGGGGTAGAAGTTATAGTTAAACAGCTAAGTGGCAATCTGCTTAACCTAACGGCAACTACATCTTTATTAAGCAAACCCGCACTCATACCTAATCCAGTTATTAATGGTAATTTAACTAATGGGCAAAGCCACCAAATCAAGATAAACGCGACGAATTCTCCAGTGCTTGAATTTTTTTCTAATGAGAGTCCAATCGATAAAAAATTGATTGAGTTGACTAGGCAACAATTAGAGACGTTATTAAAATTACCTGCTAAACAATTAATGGCTCAACTTAGTCAAGTAACAAGCAGCCCCTCTAATAAAACAGTTGTGCTAAATGCGACTGTACTTGACGCTGAACCAAGCGCTAACAAAACCGATAAGTTAACCTTGAGCCAGAATATGGCAGCTTCGCCTAAAAGTAATCCAATACCCAATGGGCCTCCGATATTAAGATTACAGCTAAACGAAGGCAAACCTATGGCTGAAATTCAGCTAAATTTAAAACAGCAGCAACAATTTTCAATAGGAGATAAAGTCGCACTAACTGTTACTGCCAAAGGCGTAAATTGGCAAGTTAGTGTGCAAAACTCAGGGACGGCAACACCTCAAGCTGCATTCAATGAAAAAATCCTTGAACAAAATCAACTCACTAGCACAAAGCCGTTACAACAAGGGAGTCAACTTCAAACTGCCAATAACACTCAAACCTTATTGCTATCGCCGAAACAAGCTATCAACCTCACAAAAGCAGTCGCCCAAGAGTTATTCGCCAACAAAGCAACAAATACTGAGTGGCCACTCCCCATAAAACAGGTAATACAACACTTAAATAAATCACAAAATGTACTAGCACAATCTCTTAGCCAGACATTACAAACCTTGCCTATCGACAAGTTGATATTACAACAGGATCCACAAAGTAAATTTCAGTTAATAGTAGAATCGAAACAACCTGTGGCCTGGCTCCCTATCACCAAAGAAATAGCTCAAGCACTAGCGCCATTAAAACTGCCTAATCAGCAAAGTGTGGAGAAAATACTAAATCAATCCATTACTGCAGAACCACCTTCGAGTGTGAGCAACAAACACATACTCCCAGAATCCTCACTGATAGAATCAGTGACCAAACCACTAACACAAATACTGAATCAGTTAGGTGATTCAGCTAAAAAAATATGGTTCGCACAAAAAGAACAGCCTCAAGTCAGCAATAATCCACTGCCGAATAAAATACCTGACAATACAAAATTACCTCAAGGGGCTATATCACCGGAAAGGACAGCCGAATTAGCCACTCAACTCAATAAAAACACTAATGAACAGATTGTAAAAAATACTGCCACACAGTTACCTATCCACTCAAAACTAGAAAATGCAATTAATCTAAAAGTGCTCGCTAGTCAGTTAGAACAACAAGTCACCCATGAACCAAAAGAAACTAGCTTAATCACGTCGAAATTACTCACGAGTAAATCGCTGCAAATCGGACTCATACAACAATTACTTCGGGTAGTTCAAGCTAAAGCTGAAGTGCCCAGTATTAGTTTACAAAATATTGAAAAAGCCCTAACTGACGCCGAGTTAGTGAAACAAACACCTGAACAAACCAATAAACAAATCATTGAGCAAGTGTTACAACAAACTAAGTCAGCTCTACCTCAAGGTAAAGAATTAGATGCGAGCAACATAAAGCAGTTATTGACCACCCCAGCTCTAAATCTCACACCAACTCAGCTAGTATCAGCGAGTACAAATCAGGGGTTCATGAGTGGTTTGATCACTGTTTTACAGATGTCTTTGAGTGCTAGGTTGACGCGACATCAAACTAGCCGTGAAGAACAGGTTGCTCGAGTACTGAGTACAATTTTACCTGCTAGTGGCCAATCTAAACCATCTATCACAGCTAAAGGGCTAAATGAGTTTTTACAATTAGAACAAAAACATCAGTTGATCCGAGAAATTGGCAGGCTATTTTCTGCTCATCAAGCAAACAAGTTCCATAACGCTGAGCAATTATTGCAAGGCCAAGAAACCTTTTACTATAATCTCCCCACTTTATTAAATGGTGCTTTTAAAGATATAGAATTACTCATCAAACGAGAAGAAAATTCAAAAGAACAAAATGAAAAGGGTGAAAGTGTTAATAAAACATGGCAACTAACGATGAAACTAGGCATAGGCGAATTGGGAGAGTTATTAACAAAAGCAAAACTCAGACCTGACAATCTAGAAGTTAATTTCTATGCGTCCAACGAAGCGGTAAAAATTCAAGTGATGAATTACCTGCCTCTGTTAAAAAGAAAGTTAGAGACTTTGGGTATTGAAGTCAGTAAAAGCCAATGTCAGTTAGGAAAAATTCCGGAGTCATTACAAGAACGCCCATACCATGTATTTCAAACTAAGGTGTAAAAATGAGTGATAACCAAACAAATAACGGCAAACATAAAAGTGCTGTGGGGATCAAATATCAGCAAGGAGATAGTTCACAAGCACCCAAGGTTATAGCCAAAGGTTTTGGAGAGCTTGCAGATGAAATAGTTGCCATTGCCCAGCAGAATGGCGTGTTAGTTCATCAAGATCCATATTTGAGTGACTTTTTGACCAGCTTAGATTTAGGCCAAGAAATACCTGATCAGCTTTATCATGTGATTGCAGAATTGATTGCTTTTTCTTTTGTTTTACAAGGCAAAGTTCCTGATAGTTGGGCCAAAACTCATGGCAAAGTGTCGAAAAAAGTATAATTTACCAGCAGTAAAGGTAATATACATGCATATAATGTCTCTGTTTTTAGTAATATCTAGACTTCGGACTTACTGATTAAAAATTTTTGAGAGCAATTTTATTAATTGGATTTAAAGGGAAATAAATTGTCGTCTGACTTTAATATCAACAAGGTTTTTTACTTATTTATAGTATCGATCTTAGCTATTTTTTCTCACCGGATGGGTGCTTTTGATATTGAATTATCCTTATTAGATAATGAATCTGTTAATGTAGGCTACGGCGGTGTTTCGAACACTCGAACCAACCTCACCTACCGAGATGATATCCCTTATGCAAACTGTAATTTAACTGTTCCAGAAGGCTATAACCTTTGTGGAGTGTCGATAAACTTGGGTAAGGATGCTTCTGATGGGAAAGATTTATCCCATTACAAAAATATCGAAATAAATGTCAAAGTAAAATCGCCAATAGCAAAACCCAAAGTACGTTTTGTTCTACGTAATTATAACTCCAATTATTCCAAGCTAGATGATGATGTTACTTTAAAATTTAATTCAATAGCTTACATACCAGATAATTATCAAGGGACTATCACAGTCCCACTCAAATCATTTCAAGTAGAAACATGGTGGATCGACCAATTCAATATAGGTTTCAATGACGCACAGCTAGACTTTTCCAATGTAAGTTACGCAGAAATAATTACTGATGATATGCCTGTTATTGGTAATTACACCATTACAGTTGAAAAGGCGACGTTGCACGGTGAATTAATTTCTGAAACAGAATTATTGCAAGTCATTTTATTATTTTGGTTATCTGCGATTATTATTCTGATTACTTTACAGCGAAATAAACTAAACAAAGTTGCTTCAACGGATGTACTTACAAAATTGCTGAACAGAAGAGGGGCAAGTAGTTGGGTAGCTAAAAACCTCCCCAAATTTGGTAACTCGCTACCTTTGACCATGTTTTATATAGATTTTGATGACTTTAAAAAGATAAACGACTCTTTTGGTCATTTAGTAGGTGACGAATTATTATGCCAATTTAGTCTAAAAGTTCAGCAAACAATTCAGAACTATATTGCCTCTAAATTCATGATGGCACGTTTATCAGGGGATGAGTTTTGCATTGTATTAAAAGGTGTAGATGAACAAACTAAAATTGATTTAGCCAATTCATTATTTACAAATATTGCTGAAGGTATCGCGCTAAGTGTGGGTGATATAAAACTCAGTATAAGTGTAGGTATTGCTACCAGTGAATCAGACACCACGACCTTTGAAAGCCTAATGTCCCGGGCTGATTCTGCTATGTATCACGCAAAAAAAAGGGGCAAAAATCAATTTAAAATATTTGATGAAAGCGTGTCTAAGGATATTTTATTTCGTAAGCAAGTCGCAGAAAAAATTAGGACCGCATTACGAGAAGATCATTTTACTTTAAATTTTATGCCTATTTACCATGTGGACACTTTAAAGATATATGGCGCAGAAGTATTATTACGTTGTTCAGCAAAAAGTTTACAAGGTATTGGTCCAGATATATTTATTCCAATAGCCGAAGAGTTTGGAATAATCAAAGATATCGATTTATGGGTCATTGAATCAACGTTTAGGATTATAGCTGAAAACAAGCAGTTATTTGAACAAGTACCTCTGACTATTGCTATCAATATTTCATCAATAGAATTACATAATAGTCATTTCACTCGCGATCTGAAAAAATTAATTAGCAAATACACTATTAATACTCAGTACATTGAAATGGAAATTACTGAAACGAGTTTAGTCGAAACAGATGAGCTAAGTATATCTATACTAAACGAAATAAGAGAATTAGGTATACGATTAGCGTTAGATGATTTTGGTACTGGTTACACAGCTTTTAGCCAATTAATTAACTACCCAGTTGATTGTCTGAAAATAGACAAGTCATTTATAGATGATTTACTACTAGAAAAAGAATCACAAAAAACCATGTTAAAAGCAATATTCTCTATCGCCAAAGCTTATAAGTTAACCACTATAGGCGAAGGTGTAGAAGAAATTGAACAGTACCAATACATAAAAGATAGGAATTGCGATTTGGTGCAAGGATATTTATTTTCAAAACCTTTGAACTGGTCATCATTCATACAAGAAATAGAACAACCTAAAAAAATAAACCTACTGTGAAAAATCTAAACATCAGTTCACTAGTATCAGTCAATGATAAAGCATTACAGTTTATATTGTATTTGCCGAAAACCTCATAAGAGAATAAATACAAATTTGAAATTGGTATGGTTTATCCAATAACATCTATATCCGCTATAAATGTTAAACTTTTTCAATAAAACATCTTGTGGAGCTGAAATACATGTTTGTTAGTAAAAGTAGATACCTTAAGTTAGAAAAAGAACTAGCTAATTCACTAAAGGAAAAAAACTTACTCGAAATAGAAAATAAACAATATATTGAAGAAATCACCCGTTTACAAACAGCAGCAACAGTCTCCCAAAAGCTAAAACTAAGTCAACATATCTGGCCTAATTTATTAGAGTGCATTCAACAAGTAACAGGCATACGTGAATCAGTCGTTCGATCATACGAAAAAATATATGCTGATTCACAATCCATAGATGAATTGAATCTTACTTTAGCTCAAGGCCAACAATCTATTACTGATATTGCCGATGGAATGGGGCAAATAACGGAAAAAATGAAAAATATGTCACAGAGTATGGCCAATCTTGAAGCTATTGCAGACAGTATTAATTCTTTTGTAGTAACCATTTCAAAAATATCAGATCAAACAAATTTATTAGCGTTAAATGCAGCAATTGAAGCAGCAAGAGCAGGTGATGCTGGTAGAGGTTTTTCTGTAGTTGCTGACGAAGTAAGAAGCTTAGCCAGTAATACCAGTAAATCTGCGGAAGAAGTAGGCGGATTAATTGCTAGGATTAAGCTAGATACTGAATCAGGTGTGAAATTTGCAGTAGCCCTTGAAGAATCTAATATGGAGCTTTCTGACACCATAAATGGTTTAAATCAAAGTTATGGCGGAATAAATTCTAGTATTAATTCCATGAAAGATTCAATCACTGGTGCCGTAGGTCGTTCGTTTGTTCAGACAGTAAAATTAGATCATATAGTCTGGAAAGGTGAAATTTATGAAGTGGCTTTAGGCAAATCTGAAAAATCACCAGAATCATTCAGTGACCATAGAACCTGCCGCTTAGGTAAATGGTATTATGGAGATGATTCTAGCCAATTTAGTAAACTATCCTCATTCAAAAGTATTGAAAGACCGCATTCTGAAGTACATAAGTTTGGCATAGATGCGTTATCAGCACTTCGTAATGGTAATACACAAGGGTGTCTACAATTACTAGAAAAAATGGAACATGCCAGCACCTTAGTGCTAGATTTGTTAGATGACCTCAGCATACATCAATAAATCTATCAGCTACATAGACCTCAAATTAGGAAAGCCATGTAGCTGGAAAAATACAATATGCTTCCTTTAAATAGGAGTCTGGATGAAGGCAGTGTCTTTAGGCGCATGCGCCGTCTGCCTGAATGGCTTGCCAAGGATGGCAAGACCAGGTGCATATCATCAGGGGAAAATACCGTCAAGGGACGAGCACTGCTCGGCTAGGTATTTTCAATATGACAAGGATGTCATATTTGGGTGAGTTTCATCAGGGGTTAACCTAGGGTTTTCTGGTGCACTGCTCCAGCTAGGTTAACAGCTTGGCATGGATGCCAAGATTGGGTGAGTTTCATCAGGGATGTGCACACTCCGACCTAAAAAGTTATCAAAGCAAAAAAAAAGCCCACCTATTAAGGTGGCCTTTCTTCTGAATAGGAGTCTGGCAGTCGACTACATGGATGTAGGAGGTAGAGTAATACCATTTTCACTAAGTTTGTGATCTAATTGAGTTATGTATTCTTATCTTAATTCTTCTCATGCATAGCTTAAAAAATATCGATTTTTCGACACTCATAGCGAAGGAAAAAAATGCTCGGATGCGAGTCAGATTAATGGCCCTTTCACATATTCAACAAGGCGTTAATCGCACGCAAGCGGCTCGGTATCTGCACGTCAGCCGTAGAATGGTGAATGAGTGGGTGAAGCGCTTCAACCAAGATGGTTTGGACGGATTAAAGGAAAAGCCGCGCTCTGGTCGGCCTTGTGCTTTATCAGCTGAGCAACTGCAGACGTTGAAAATTTACATTGAGTCTCATGCCATAAAACCTGATGGTGGAAGGCTCAAAGGCACACTCATCATTGACTATGTGAAGCAAGAATTTGGTATTACCTATGGCCTGACTAACATATATCGTCTACTGCATCAGCTAGGGTTTTCTTGGATAACCAGTCGCTCTAAGCACCCTAAGCAGTCCCAAGAAGCTCAAGACGAGTTTAAAAAAACTGCAGATTGAAACGATCAAATTGATCCCAGGCCATGTCACACTGGATAAAGTCGATATTTGGTTTCAAGATGAGGCTAGAATAGGTCAACAGAACACCACTACACGTTTATGGGCGAACAAAGGTAGTCGCCCTAGAGCGGTCAAGCAACAACAGTTTGAGTATGCGCATTTATTTGGGGCTGTATGCCCAGCGACAGGTGAAACAGAAGCCTTGATAACCCCTGTGGTGAACAAAGACATTATGAGACAACATTTACAATTAATATCAAATCGCACACAACTGGATCGCTATGCAGTAGTGATTATGGATGGTGCGGGTTGGCATACAGACGATATTGCGCATGACCTAGATAACGTGAGTATCATCAAGCTTCCGCCCTATTCTCCAGAGCTAAACCCAATCGAGCAGGTATGGCAATGGCTTAGGCAAAATGAGTTGGCCAATCAATGCTTTGATAGCTATGAGGATATTGTCATACAATGCAGTCGGGCATGGAATAACTTTATCAGCGATAAAGAAAAGGTTATCAAATTGTGCGCCAGAAATTGGGCACAGGTGGGAAATTAATTATCGTGATTGGTATTAGATTATATGACACCACATCAGAAATATAATGAACTTAAAAATGCGGCTTAAAATCTCTCCGAAATTAGTTGACCATTACAATTCAATCCCCGGAAACGCAAAAAGCCACCTCAATGAGGTGGCTTAGTACTTAA